>JAGOGF010000004.1 GCA_017996845.1 Butyrivibrio sp. | reverse complement strand
TTATAACCGCGGGCCTTCAGCAAACGCCCAAGTGAAGCAGCGGTGATTCCCTTACCGAGTCCGGAAACAACACCACCTGTTACGAATACATATTTCACTGCCATCGTATGTTCCTCCTAAACATATCCAAAAAATACATCACTATTTTTAAAAACAATAAAAAACATTATATATGTATGTCACGAGAAAATCTACAGACAATATAGCGAAAATTTAATATCAGTAAAATGATGGGATAAAAACCAGAATATGGTGCCTCTTTACGAATCTTTTAGATTTTACAATGCTTTTTTCACAAATAATGAATTGATTTATCAAAATGCAATCTCTATAATAAGTAATTATATGACGAAAAGTGTAGATTGGAAAGATAAAAATGGATAATAATAATCAAAACAGCAATCCGGGCAATGGTTCAGGTGGTCCGGAAGGAAACAATAACAACCCCAAAAAGCAGAGTCTTCTGGTACTTCTGGTGGCCGTTCTTGTAACGATGTTCATCATGTCGTACTTTATGCGCTATACGACGCAGTCACAGAACAAGGAAATTACATACAGTGAGTTTGTGAATGAGCTGAATAACAAGGAGATTGAATCGGTAGTCATTCAGGATGACAGAATTGTAATTACTAAAAAAGACACTGATCAGACAAAAGATACTGAGAAATCACTTCTGGGAGTAAGCGATAAGGTAACAGAATATACCGGAAAAGCTGAAAATGATGACACACTGACTAAGCGACTTCTGGCAGCTGGCGTGGAAGTAAGCAGTAATGTGCCGAACAGTTCGAGTGTGATCGTTTCCTTTATTGTGTATTATATTCTGCCGTTTGTTCTGGTATGGGTGTTGCTGGGATTTTTATACCGCAGAATGTCAAAAGGCTCAGGGAGCCCTTTTAATGTTGGGAAAAGCAATGCCAAAGTATATGTACAAAAAGAAACCGGTGTTACTTTCAAGGATGTTGCAGGAGAAGATGAAGCCAAAGAATCACTTGTTGAAGTGGTTGATTTTCTTCACAATCCTGGCAGATATGTCAAGATCGGTGCAAAACTTCCCAAAGGTGCACTGCTTGTAGGCCCTCCTGGAACGGGTAAGACGCTTCTTGCAAAAGCAGTTGCAGGAGAAGCACACGTGCCGTTTTTCTCTCTCGCAGGATCTGATTTTATTGAACTTTATGTCGGTGTGGGCGCCAGCCGTGTGAGGGATTTGTTTAAGGAAGCTTCGAAAAATGCACCCTGTATCATTTTTATTGATGAAATTGATGCAATCGGCAGAAGCCGTGATTCCAAATTCGGTGGCGGAAATGAAGAACGTGAGCAGACACTGAATCAGCTTTTGTCTGAAATGGACGGGTTTGATTCCTCTAAAGGAGTACTCATTCTGGGGGCGACGAATCGCCCCGAGATTTTGGATAAAGCACTGCTTCGTCCGGGACGTTTTGACAGAAGAATTATAGTAGACAAGCCAGATCTGAAAGGCCGTGTAGAGATCCTGAAGG
This sequence comes from Butyrivibrio sp., assembly GCA_017996845.1. The sequence goes on along the minus strand of JAGOGF010000004.1, from coordinate 65,094 downwards.
TACATGCCAAGGATGTCAAAATGGACGAAAGCGTTGATCTGGATGCAATTGCACTTGCAACCAGCGGAGCGGTCGGGTCTGATCTTGCCAATATGATTAATGAGGCTGCCATAAATGCGGTTAAAGGGCATCGTGAGTGTGTATGCCAGATGGATCTGATGGAAGCAGTTGAGCAGGTGCTTGTGGGCAAGGAAAAGAAAGACCGTGTGCTCAGTAAGGAAGAGCGGAAACTGGTTTCTTATCATGAAGTGGGACATGCGCTGATCAGTGCGGTTCAGAGAAATACGGAACCGGTGCAGAAAATCACGATTGTGCCAAGAACCATGGGAGCACTTGGATATGTGATGCAGGTACCGGAAGAAGAAAAGTATCTAAAGACAAAGGACGAACTGCATGATGAAATCGTAGTGGCACTTGGTGGAAGAGCTGCAGAAGAAGTGATTTTCAATACGGTTACCACAGGGGCTGAAAATGATATTGAAAAAGCAACTGAAGAAGCCAGAGATATGATTACAATGTATGGGATGAGTAAGAAATTCGGACTGATGCAGCTGGAAACCGTTCAAAACAGATATCTGGACGGAAGAAGAGAAATGAACTGTTCGGATTCGACCGCATCCAAAGTGGATAAAGAAGTAATGAAGCTTCTGGATGAATGTTATACAGAGGCAAAGAAGATTATCAGCGAACATCTGGATGCGATTGACAAGCTTGCGCAGTTCCTGATTGAAAAGGAAACGATATCCGGCAAGGAATTCATGAAGATATACCGGGAATCCGAAAATATTCCAGAACCACAGGAAACGGAGCAGAAAACGCCAATCCGTATTTTTGCAACCAGACCGGAATCTGCATTGGTTGGAGAGAATATCCCGATTAAGAATGCAGATAAGAAGGATTCAGGTATGGATACTGCAAAGGAACAGGAGAATGCACAGGGTGATTCTGCAGATGTCGCAAAAGAGGAATCAGAAAATGCGGGAGAAGTAAAGGCACAGACATGGCAAGCTTTTATTCCGTCATATCCGGAAACAACGGAAGCACCTGCAGAGCAGGAAAAAGCAGAAGTGAAAACAGAAGATGAGAATTCGGATAAACAGGATCAGGCATCGGGGAACGGGTCAGAGGAATTGATTTCAGGCGGAAACGGCCGCTTTTCTCATATTCCGGATGACTTCCAGGAAAAGAAGTAAATATTTCAGAAGCAGTTCGGATATGTGTTTACCTGTCCGGACCAAATGAAAAAGTTGGATAGCGGCCGTACATTTTATATGTACGGCCGCTTTTGTGAGGATATATGGAACAGGATAAATTTGATGTTCAGACAGAATTAAAAAAACTTCCCAATCAGCCGGGGGTCTATATTATGCATGATGCGGAAGATACGATCATGTATGTTGGTAAAGCAATTAATCTGCATAACCGTGTCAGATCCTATTTCAGAAAAATTGTGGGAAGAGGACCACAGATTGATCAGATGGTGGGTCAGATTGCCCGTTTTGAGTATATTGTCACAGATTCAGAGCTGGAAGCGCTTGTTCTTGAAAATAATCTGATCAAGGAAAACCGACCAAGGTATAATACGCTTCTCAAAGATGATAAGACATATCCTTATATCAAGGTAACTGTGGGAGAGGAATTCCCACGGATCCTTTTTTCCAGAATTATGAAGAAGGATCGTGCAAAATATTATGGACCTTTTACCAGTTCTGCCGCAGTCAAAAATACAATTGATCTCATTAACAAACTGTACGGACTCAGAACCTGTAATAGAACTTTGCCCAGAGATATCGGATTGGAGCGCCCCTGCCTCAACTATCACATGAAGCGCTGTTGCGGACCATGTACCGGCTGTATCAGCGGTCAAATATACAAGGAGCGGATTGATAAGGCACTGGAGTTTCTAAATGGAAATTACGGATTGATCATGGATGATCTGTCCGAAAAAATGATGGCAGCATCAGAATCCATGGATTATGAATCAGCCGCACATTACAGAGATCTCTTAAACAGCGTGAAAATGGTTGCGCAAAAGCAGAAGATGACGGATTCCGCAATGGAAGATAAAGATATTGTTGCAATGGCATCTGATGACAGTGACGCGGTTGTTCAGATCTTTTTTATCCGGGATGGGAGACTGATCGGACGGGAGCATTTCTACATGACGCATGTCTCAAATAATCCGACGGGAGAGATTCTTCTGAATTTTGTGAAACAGTTTTATGCCGGAACACCTTTTATTCCAAGGGAGCTGATGCTTCCGGAACAGATTGAAGATATGGATGTAATAGAAAAGTGGCTTACACAGCGTAAAGGGAGCCGCGTTTATATCAAAGTTCCGGAAAGAGGACAAAAAGAGAAACTGATGGAACTTGCAGCTGAGAATGCGGCACTCATTCTGAGCAAAGACAAAGAACGGCTCAAAAGGGAAGAAGGAAGGACGATCGGAGCGGTAAAGGAGATCGGATCGCTCCTTGGTATTCGTGCACTCAGCCGAATGGAAGCTTATGATATTTCCAATATCAGCGGCTTTGCAAATGTAGGCTCTATGGTTGTATACGAAAAGGGGAAACCCAAAAAGAGCGATTATCGCAAATTTAAGATTAAATCCGTTACGGGGCCGGATGATTATGCCTGCATGAAAGAAGTTCTGACAAGAAGACTGATCCATGGACTGGAAGAACGTCATGATCTGGAAGTACGTGATATCGATGCACAATATGGGAGTTTTACAAAATTTCCGGATCTGATTCTGATGGATGGCGGACGCGGGCAGGTGAACATTGCGCTTCAGGTATTGGAAGAGCTTGGAATCAGGATACCGGTATGCGGAATGGTAAAGGATGATAATCACAGAACAAGAGGGCTGTATTATAATAATGTGGAGCTTCCGATCAATCGGGATTCGGAAGGATTCAAATTAATTACCAGAATTCAGGATGAAGCACACCGTTTCGCAATTGAATACCACAGATCACTGCGCAGTAAAGCGCAGGTGAAATCTTCTCTGGATGATATTCCGGGAATCGGACCGGCCAGAAGAAAAGCCTTGATGCGGCATTTCAAATCAATTAATGATCTGCGGACAGCTGAAGTGGAAACGCTGATGGAGGTTCCTGAAATACCGGAACGGACAGCACATGAAATTTATGACTTTTTTCATCCACAGGACGAGAATGCGGAAACGGAATCTGATTGATTCACAGCAGTATCTATGCTAATATGAACGTGGCTGAGAGGAATATTTTCAGCACAGTGGTTACCTATAAATCGGGAGGCGTGGTATGGCAAGTGTTAGTTTAAAAGCTATTATTGAGCGGATGAAACTGGACAATCTGACACCGGATCTTGATATCAGTAAGATCAGGATCACACAGCCGGATATAAACAGACCGGCACTGCAGCTTGCAGGGTACTTTGAACATTTTGAGGCAACACGTTTACAAATCATCGGATTTGTTGAATATACTTATATGGAAGGGCTTCCGGAAGACCGTAAAAAGGATGTTTATAAAGAATTTCTGTCATTCGATATTCCGGCAATTGTTTTTTGCAGAGAACTGGTACCGGATCCGGTCTTTCTGAAAATCGCACAGGAAGAAAAAGTTCCTGTCCTTATGACCAGAAAGTCCACTTCTGCTATGATGGCAGAAATTATTCGCTGGCTGAATGTAAAACTTGCACCCTGTATTTCGATTCATGGGGTTCTAGTGGATGTATACGGAGAAGGTGTACTGATTACAGGAGAAAGTGGAATCGGTAAATCGGAGGCAGCACTGGAACTGATCAAAAGAGGACATCGCCTTGTATCAGATGATGTTGTAGAACTGCGTAAAGTCAGTGATGAGACACTCATCGGCTCAGCCCCTGATATTACAAAGCATTTTATTGAACTAAGAGGTATTGGCATTATTGATGTCAAAACACTGTTTGGTGTATCAAGTGTAAGAGATACCAAAAATATTGATCTTGTCATTAAACTGGAAGAATGGGATAAGGATAAAGAATATGACCGTCTTGGTCTGGAAGAGGAATACACCGAATATCTGGGTAACAAAGTGGTATGTCACCGTATTCCGATTCGTCCGGGCAGAAATCTGGCAGTTATCTGCGAGTCTGCAGCTGTCAACCATAGACAGAAAAAGATGGGTTATAATGCAGCCCAGGAATTATATAATCGTGTACAGAATTCACTGCAGCATAAAAGAGATGAAGACGAGGACGAAGGATAATGATGAAAAAGTATGCATTTGGTGTTGATATTGGTGGAACAACCGTAAAGATGGGACTGTTTAACATGTCGGGTGAAGTGGAACAGGTATGGGAGATTCCAACCAGGACTGAAAATAAAGGCAGTATGATTCTGTCTGACATTGCAAAATCCATTCGGGGAAAGATTACAGAAGCGGGACTTTCTGATGATGAAATAGCAGGTGTGGGAATTGGTGCACCTGGAGCAGTTGACGGGGAAGGGGTTGTGCATCAGGCAGTAAACCTTGGCTGGACCAGGTTTAATCTGAAAGAAGAACTGCACGATCTGGTTAAGCTTCCTGTTAAAGCGGGAAATGACGCTAATGTCGCGGCACTTGGAGAAGCATGGAAGGGCGGCGGAAAAGGATATGATAATATGCTCCTGGTTACCCTTGGAACAGGTGTAGGCGGTGGAATCATAAACGATGGAAAAATTTTGAGCGGAGCCACAGGATCCGGTGGAGAGATTGGGCATATTCATTTGCAGGATGAAGAACCGGATGAATGCGGATGCGGGAATCACGGCTGTTTTGAACAGTATGCGAGTGCAACCGGTGTGGTCAGAATTGCAGGAAGAGTTCTTGCAGCAACAGACAAGGATAGCACGCTGCATGGGAAAGAATACACGAGCAAGGATATTTTTGATGCTGCAAAAGCAGGAGACAGTGTCGCGATTGAAATTACAAAGCAATATGGTGATTATCTTGGTAAAGGACTTGCGGTTGTGGCAAGTGTGATTAATCCTGAAATTATTGTGCTTGGCGGTGGAGTTTCGAAATGCGGGGAGATGCTCTTTGACCTTTTAAAACCTTCTTTTGAAAAATATGTTTTTTCAGGTTGCCGCGGTACAAAGTTTGCACTGGCGAAACTTGGAAATGATGCCGGCATCTATGGCGCTGCCAAGATGGTGATTGAATAATTGTGATAGAAATTGGATGATTGTGATTTGAATTCAGAATTAATAAACGAAATTAAAAAAATAATTCCAGAAGAACATATTTTGGAGAATGAACTTATGAGCAGGCATACCATGTTTCGAGTTGGTGGGCCTGCTGACTGTTTTGTGCGGATTACACAAACTTCACAGCTGAAACAGTTGGTAAAACTGCTCCATCAGGAAAAAGAAGATTATTATATTGTTGGAAACGGTAGCAATCTGCTTGTTTCAGACCAGGGCTACAGAGGCTGTATCCTTTGTACGGCAGGTGGCCTGGATCAGATTATTGTAGATGGAAGGACAGTTATTGTAGAAGCGGGAGCATTGAATTCTGCAATTGCCCAGGTGGCTGGGGAACATGCACTGACCGGGTTTGAATTTGCAGCTGGTATTCCGGGAACAATTGGCGGAGGAATGGTCATGAATGCCGGAGCGTATGGCTCTGAAATGGCCAATGTGGTTCAGTCAGTGGAAGTTCTGTCTACAGATGGAACAGTCAAAACACTTACAAATGAGCAGATGCAGTTCGGTTATCGCAGCAGCATAGTGCGTGATACGGATAAAGTTGTGCTATCCGTATCACTTGCACTTACAGAAGGAGAACCAGAAGAAATTCGTGCTGCAATGGCAGAACTTGCAGCACGAAGAGCAGATAAGCAGCCATTGGAGTATCCGAGTGCCGGGTCAACCTTTAAACGTCCGAAAGGATTTTTTGCCGGGAAACTGATCATGGATGCAGGCCTTAGAGGTTTTACAGTCGGGGGCGCGCAGATTTCCGAGAAACACTGCGGATTTGTGATTAATCGAAATCATGCAACAGCCCGGGATGTATATATGCTGATCAGCCAGGTGCAGGATAAAGTGCAGTGTGCTTCTGGTGTACATCTTGAACCGGAAGTGATCATGTTGGGTGATTTTAAAATAGATTGACATTTGATAGAGAATAAACAGAGGCGCAGGTGTTCATATGAGATTTGTAATTGTGACAGGAATGAGCGGAGGCGGCAAATCAACGGCAATTCATATGCTGGAAGATGCCGGATTTTACTGCGTTGATAATCTTCCGATGTCTCTGATCCAGAAGTTTGTAGAGCTGATTGCACTTCCGGATAGCGAGATTACAAAGGTTGCGTTGGGACTGGATGTCAGAAACGGGCAGCGTTTTGAAGAGATGCCTGCAATCATTGATACGCTGCGTGAAAAAGGATTTCCATGTGAAATACTTTTTATGGATGCAAATGACCGGGTTTTGATAAAAAGATATAAGGAAAGCCGCAGGCTCCATCCTCTTTCACAGGGGGACCGCGTGGAAGACGGGATCGGAAGAGAACGTGAAATATTGGAAGTAGTAAAGAAAAAAGCAGATTATGTAATCGATACTTCACAGCTTCTGACAAGAGAACTCAGAGAAGAACTGGATCGGATCTTTGTTTCAAATGAAGAATATAACAGCCTTATGGTAACAATTCTTTCCTTTGGATTCAAATATGGAATCCCATCAGATGCGGATCTTGTATTTGATGTCAGGTTTTTGCCAAATCCATATTATGTAGATGAATTGAAAACACAGACGGGAAATGACAATGGAGTACAAAAGTATGTCATGAGCTTTCCTGAATGTGGGCAGTTTTTGGATAAGCTGGTCGATATGCTGCAATTCCTGATTCCAGGATATGTGAAAGAAGGAAAATACCAGCTTGTGGTAGCCATTGGCTGTACCGGCGGTCAGCACCGCAGTGTAACAATTGCAAATGAGCTGTATAAACGAATGAAAGATCAGGGTAACTATGGACTGAAAATTTCACATCGAGATGTGAAACATGTAAAATAAGGTTGATACCATATGTCTTTTTCAAGTGAAGTGAAAGAGGAACTGCTCAGACACATAGGAAATGCGAGGCATTGTCAGCTTGCAGAACTTGCTGCTATCATAACTGTCTGCGGAAGTATTTCAGTGTCGGAAAGTGGCAAAAAGATTGTGTATCTGCAGACTGAGAACGAGCCTGTGGTCAGAAAATGCTTTACAATATTGAAAAAAGCATTTAATATAGATACTGATATTTTGGCGGGAATTCCAGAGATACACGTGAATGGACGGATATATAAACCTTTTCTTGATAACCAGGGTGAAATCCGAAATGTTCTGATGGCGCTTAGAATATTGGATGAAGAAGGAAATCTGAGACCATTTGATGCCGGTGTGAATCCACTGATTGTCAGAAATTCATGTTGTAAAAGAGCTTTTTTAAGGGATGCTTTTCTCTGTATTGGTTCTATGAGTGATCCCAAAAAGGCATATCATCTGGAATATGTATGCAGCTGTCAGAAGTATGCACAGGATATACAAAGTCTCCTGATGAGTTTTGATATTGAAGCTAAAATGGTACGGAGAAAAAAGTATTACGTGGTGTATCTGAAAGAAGGTTCTGAAATTGTCGATCTTCTGAATGTCATGGAAGCACATGTGAGTCTTATGAATTTTGAAAATCTGCGAATTTATAAGGAAATGCGGAATTCCGTGAATCGTCGGGTTAACTGTGAAGCAGCTAATATTACCAAGACGGTGAATGCGGCAACCAAACAGACGGAAGATATTATATATATCCAGAAGCATTACGGATTTAACAATTTACAGGATAACCTGAGACAGATGGCCGAAGTCAGGTTACAGTATCCTGAGAGTACATTACAGGAACTGGGACAATTTCTGAATCCACCGGTTGGTAAATCAGGCGTGAATCATCGCCTGAGAAAACTGAGCGAGTTGGCAGACAGGATTCGGTCATAGAGGAGCTCTTTGCAGTAAAGGAGGAATTATGATTAAGAAGTCTATTGAAATCAAACTGGCGCATGGTTTGGAAGCACGTCCAGTGGCAGAACTGGTACAGCTTGCCAGCAAGTATGACAGTACCGTCCATATTGAGGCACAGTCCAAGAAAGTAAATGCCAAAAGTATTATGGGAATGATGACATTGAATCTGAACAGCGGAGAAAAAATTGATGTGATTGCTGACGGAAAAGATGAAGAAGCGGTAGTAGCAGACATGGAAAGTTATCTGCAGGGTGTAAAGCACTGACGAAACTGAATGAAGAGCGGCCTGCATCGTAAGATGTGGACCGCTCTTTAAGTGTATGGTGCGGAAGCGGGGCTGAAATGAGCAGGAAAAAAATGCTTTTTATCTACAATCCCAAAGCTGGAAAAGAGCGGATTCGAAGTAACCTGTTGGATCTTATAGATATCTTTACAAAGGCGGGGTATGAAGTAACTGCATATCCCACACAGGGAACCGGAGATGCGGCAAATGTTGTTATGGAGCGGGATGAAAAATATCAGATGATCACATGCAGCGGTGGAGATGGTACGCTGGATGAGGTTGTCAATGGTATGATGCGCTCTAATCAGCATATTCCGATTGGGTATGTTCCAGCAGGCTCTACAAATGATTTTGCACTGAGTCTTGGAATTCCGGCATCTATGAAAGTAGCCGCAGAGGTTGTTACAGAGGGCAGAGATTATGCCTGCGATGTCGGGACATTGAATGGGGAGAGTTTTGTCTACATTGCGGCGTTTGGTGTTTTTACAGATGTTTCCTATCAGACAAGGCAGGATCTGAAAAATGTTCTCGGGCATATGGCATATGTCATGGAAGGAATGAAAAAGCTTTCAGAGATTCGTTCTTATCATATGAAAGTAGTTTATGATAATACAGTAATTGAAGATGATTTTATTTTTGGTATGGTTACCAATTCCATTTCGGTAGGAGGATTTAAGAGAATTACCGGTAAGTATGTGGAATTGGACGATGGGGTCTTTGAGGTAACGCTGATCAAATTACCGCATAATATGATTGAGTTAAGCAATATTATGGCTGCACTCGTGGATCGTGATATCAATACGAATTATATGTATTGCTTTAAGACCGCGCATTTGACAATAGATTCCGGTGAAGCAATTGCATGGACGAGAGATGGAGAATATGGGGGTTATCATCGTCATGTAGAGATCATAAATGAGAATAAGGGACTGGTGATCAGAGTCCCAAAGGTATGATGTTCAAAAAATGTTCATAATTAGTTAAAGAAACCTTTACCTAAAATCATTGTTTCGTCATTTCTCATCTGTATACTAATAATTGTCAGATGAAACAATACCAATTAAAAACTTTTTCATAATAATGCCAGATAAACATAGTTTATCTGGCATCCTCCCTTTTTAGAGACTAAAAAGCAACAGGAAAGATGCTTTCCTGCTGCTTTATTTTTTTGCATTTTTTGACCAAATCAGAATATCACATTTTTTCAGGTTCGGGATAGGTAATACCGAATGTTTCAACTGTAACTTCCTGCATAGTTTGCGGCTGCATCGGACGATCAGAAAAATCTGTCTGTACAGCAGCTATTTTATTGACAATATCCATACCTTCCGTGATTTTTCCAAACGCAGCATATTCACCATCCAGGTGAGGAGAATCCTGATGCATGATAAAGAACTGAGAGCCGGCAGAATCAGGAACCATCGTCCTGGCCATAGATAGCACACCCGCAGAGTGCTTCAGGTTATTTGCAAATCCATTGGATGAAAATTCACCCTTGATTTCATAACCAGGACCGCCCATACCAGTGCCTTCCGGATCTCCGCCCTGTAACATGAATCCGCTTATGACACGATGAAAAGAAACGTGATCATAAAAGTGTTTATTAATCAGGGAGATAAAATTATTTACCGTATTTGGAGCAATATCAGGATAAAGTTCTGCTTTCATGATATCTCCATTTTCCATGGTAATTGTAACAATAGGGTTTTGTGCCATATAGAACCTCTTTTCTATGATAAAATAGTGGTCGATGAAAAACGTAATTTATTATACAATAGAGAAGTGCCATTCGCAAATGGTGGAACGAATTATAATAAGAACACTGTAAAAACGGAAGGAATAAAACGATGCTCAGCAAAATCATTTTTTGCATAAATGATCGAATATCCGTAGACAAACAGATGCAGTTACAAGCAAAAAAAGCCATAGCATATCTCAATGAATGCGGCATTATTGCAAAGCTGCATCATGTAACAGATGGAAGCCGGATTATTTGTGAGGATCCGGGGCAGACACTTTTTCTGGCAGATGATGAGACCGTTGTGAAAACATTACAGGAAAAAGGCTATTATGTGATTGCATGGCAGGCTGAAAGCGAGCCGGGGAGAAAATTTGGCGGTGTTAAGTACATTTTTACCAATATAGATGAAGTGGACCTGGATTCTTATGTAAAGGTATATCAGAGACTGGCAGGAATTTCATGGACGGTTCTGGAAACAGAACGATGCCTTGTCAGAGAAACCAGAGTAGAAGACGTAGATGATTTTTATAAGATTTATGCAGATCCGGCAATGACCAGATATATGGAAGGATTGTTTGAAAATCCGGAAGATGAGCGCAGATACACCAGGGATTATATTGAAAAGGTCTATGGGTTTATGGGCTTTGGTGTATGGACCGTGATAGAAAAAAGTACGGGAGAGATTATCGGAAGAGCCGGATTCAGTATACGAAATGGGTTTGATGATGTGGAACTGGGTTTTCTGATTGGGGTAGCGTGGCAGGGAAAAGGCTATGCGATGGAAGTGTGTCGCAATATCATGGAATATGGACGCAGCGTACTGCAGTTTGACACGGTACAGACACTTGTAAAAAAAGAAAATGAAGTATCCATTCATATTTGTGAAAAATTGGGATTTCACGCATGTGATGAAGTAAATATTGAAGAAAATATATATGGAGAAAGTTATCAGAATGGGCACAGTGTCAGTTTCAGCCCGTCACATTATGGGAAATATATCCGTCTGGTCTGGGAAGCGAACGGACAGAATTGACAGTAGGGGATTGGAGTGGAGATGTTAAAGGTTTTTCTTGTCGAAGATGAAATCGTAATGCGGGAAGGAATCAAAAAAAATATTGACTGGGAGAAGGAAGGGTTTTCCTTTGCGGGAGAAGCAAGTGATGGGGAACTGGCATTTCCAATGATCCAGAAGCTGCATCCGGATATTCTGATTACAGATATCCGGATGCCTTTTATGGATGGGCTGGAACTGAGCCGCCTTGTCAAAAGGGAATTTCCAAAGATCAAAATTATTATTCTGAGCGGATATGATGAGTTTGAATATGCGAAAGAAGCAATCAATATCGGAGTAACAGAATATCTTTTAAAGCCCATGTCAGGAGCACAGCTCCTGGAAGCGGTACATAAGGTTGGACAGACGATTCTGGAAGAGAAGGAACAGCAGGACTTTATGGAAACCTATCGGAAAGAGCGGCAGGAAGCGGTCATTCTGGAAAAAAGAAATCTTTTCAGAGAACTGATTGACGGAAAAAGTGCAATGAGTCAGCTGATTGAGAAAGGTAAGGAACTGGATATCAATCTGGCAGCAGAATGTTATTGCGTCATCATGTTTCAGATCAGGCCGGGCGAAGATTCGGAAGCAGTTACCGATGTTTATTCGGAACGAGCCATCAACATTATCCACCAGATTGAATCATATTATGAGAAATATCAGGATATTCAGATCTATGAACAACTGGGAGAAGTGATTGCACTGTTACTTATGGCACAGGATGAACAGCAGATGCAGAATAAAACGGAAAAATGCCTGGAAGAACTCAAACAGATTGTGGCGGGCTATCCGGATGTTGTCTATTATGGCGGAGTCGGTTCTGCAGTCAGAAGAATCCGGGAGGTCAGACAGTCTTATCAGGAAGCAAACAGGGCTTTTTCGCATCGTTTTCTGACAGACTCCAGTAAAATATTCTACACCGGTCATCCGGCTGCTGTGGCAGAGGGGCTGGCAGAGGAAATTGATCTGCAGGAAATGGACATTGGAAAACTTGACCGGAAAATAGTTCTGAATTTTCTTAGAAGCGGCAGCAGTTCAGAAATAGAACACTTTGCAGAAGATTTTTTTGCAAGTCTGGGAGAAGAAAACGTCAGCTCTTTGTTGTTTCGACAGTATATCGTGATGGATCTGTATTTTACGGTCGCTTCTTTTCTGGAATCGGTGGGATTATCCAAAGATGCAGTTACCGGCATCTGCGGCAAATTCCGTGATGGAGCAATCGCACTTGGAAACAGAAATGCAACGATTGTATATCTGACACAGCTTCTGGAAAAAGCAATCCAGCAAAGAAACCAGATTTCAGAAAAAAAGTACAGCAGTACGCTGGAAGAGGCAAAGGCATACATTGAACAGAATTATGCAAGAGAAGATATTTCACTGAATACGGTTGCAGCAAGCGTAAATGTGAGTCCGAATCACTTCAGTACTGTTTTCAGTCAGGAAACAGGAGAAACTTTCATCGAGTATCTGACCGGGGTACGAATGGAAAAGGCCAAGGAACTCCTGCGGAGTACCTCACTTAAGAGCTCGGAGGTCGGATATCAGGTGGGATATAAAGATCCGCATTATTTCAGCTATCTGTTCAAGAAAACACAAAACATGACACCCAGAGAATTTCGAACCGATGGTGCGATTTGATACAAGAGGAATATCGGATGAAAAAGCGAAGTCTGAAAAACCGTGTAATGCTGTATATGTGGATTTCCATTGTACCGTTGACAGTACTGGTTGTGTGCGGGACGCTGATCATGTACAGCTATTATCATCAATATGACCGGATTGTATCCAATATTACTTCTGCCAATGAATATAATCTCAGCTTTAAGGAAGATATGGATGAGATTATGTATCAGATTGTCATTGGCTCCGCAAACTGGACCAATTCCGCGGAAAAACTCAAAGGTAAGGATCCCTATGCGCTGATTTCAGCGGCAAGAGATCAGTTCAGAGAATTGCAGCAGCAGGCAACGGATCCGGGAGACAGGAAACGCTTGAACAGCGTGATCAAACTGATGAATACGCTGGAAGACAGAGACCGTGATATTACTGACAATGTGCAGGAAGGCGGCCATTATGATGAAAATATTACCATGCTCAATATGAATGTCTATACGCTTACCACATTGATTCAGAAGCAGATACAGATCTATATATCTTATGAAGCATCCAGAATGGAAGTGGTCCGGCAAAATGTTTCCAGACAGGTCAGTATGACGCTTTTGGCAGTGATGTCTTTGCTCGTGGGAATTCTGGGAATATCTTTTTATATTTCAAGACAACTGACCAGAAAGATAATCCGTCCGCTTCAGGATATGTGCCATGCTACAGAAGAATTTGCGCAGGGTGATTTTTCCGTTCGTTTTCCGGTTACGCAGACGCACAATGAAATAGATACGCTTGCAGAAAGTTTTAACAGTATGGTACAGGAAATTGCGGAACTGGTAGAAGATATCAGAACGGAGCAGCATAATCAGAGGATGACGGAGCTGCGGCTGCTGCAGGCCCAGATCAATCCGCATTTCCTGTATAATACGCTGGATACGATCATATGGCTGACAGAATCAGGGGAAAAGAAAGAAGCGGTTTCCATGCTGACAACATTGTCAAATTTCTTTCGCACAACGCTCAGCAAAGGAAGAGATTTCATTACGATTGCGGAAGAAGAGGAACATATCCGCAGTTATCTGGAGATACAGCAGTTCCGGTATCATGACATTCTGGAATATGATATTCGTATTCCAGAGCAGATACAGCAATATCAGATCTGTAAACTGACGCTTCAGCCGATTGTTGAAAATGCTTTATATCATGGGATCAAAAACAAACGGGGAGGCGGGAAAATAACCGTAGATGGGAAAATCGAAAATGGGAGTCTGATATTCGAAGTAGGTGATAACGGAATCGGAATGACGCAGCAGGAGTTGATACATTTGCGTGGACTCATTTCTGGAGAAGTTATGGATGAAGAACAGCATGGCTTTGGAATGGCAAATGTGCAACAGCGGATTCAACTGTATTTCGGCAAAGATTATGGAGTGAGTGTGGAGAGCACTTATCTTGCGGGAACGGTTATCCGTGTGGTTATTCCTGCAATTCTGGAGCCGATATCATGAGAAAATAAAAAAATGAACTTTTTTCGTAAGAAAGTATACTTTGATCAGAGTCTGCTTCCATTACGGTAAAAAAATCAACTTTTCAAAAAAGAAACTCGGTTTTAAAGAAAGGGTCGGCTGTCTATAATAACAGACAGTAAGAGCCAATGGGGACTCTTAATCAAAAAATGGAGGATAGCAAAATGAAAAAGAAGCTGATCAGCGCAGTAATGAGTGCAATGATGGTAAGTGCACTTCTGGCAGGCTGCGGAAGCAGTTCATCAACACCGGCAACAAAAGAGGAAGCATCAACTGCAACAGCTGCAACACAGGAGGCAGCTGTTGCTGCATCTGCAGAGGGCAGTGTGGAAGCGGTTACAACAGATAGCGGAGCAACAATTACAGTAGGTTTTTCACAGGTAGGTGCTGAATCTGACTGGAGAACAGCAAATACGGAGTCCATGAAGAGTACATTCAGTGAAGCTAACGGATATTCGCTCATCTTTGATGATGCACAGCAGAAACAGGAAAATCAGATTACTGCAATCCGTAATTTTATCCAGCAGGAAGTTGATTACATTGTTCTGGCTCCGGTAACAGAAACCGGCTGGGATACAGTTCTGCAGGAAGCAAAGGATGCCGGAATTCCGGTAATCATTGTAGATCGTATGGTAAATGTTTCAGATGACTCCCTCTTTACGGCATGGGTTGGATCTGACTTCCTGGCAGAAGGTAATAAAGCAGCTGAATGGCTGAATGCTTTCGCAACTGCAAAGGGTATCAATGCAAAAGATATTCATATAGCAGATATTCAGGGTACAATCGGTGCTTCTGCACAGATCGGACGTTCAAAGGGACTGGAAGATGCTGTTAAGAAATACGGATGGGATCTGGTAGCACAGCAGACAGGTGAATTTACACAGGCTAAGGGACAGGAAGTTATGGAATCCTTACTGAAACAGTATGATAATATCAACGTTGTATATTGTGAAAACGATAATGAAGCATTTGGTGCCATTGATGCATTGACAGCAGCAGGCAAAACAGTTGGAAGTGATATTGCAAAGGGACAGGTTATGGTAATGTCATTTGACTCAACCAATGCAGGATTGACGGATGTTCTTGCCGGCAAGATCACACTGGATACAGAGTGTAACCCGTTACATGGTCCGCGTGTAGAAGAAATCATCAAGAAGCTTCAGAATAAAGAAACAGTTGATCATCTGATGTATGTAGACGAAGCAATGTTCGCAGTAGATGATACAGTAAAGAGTGTACAGGCACAGAACTCTGTTGGCGATACAGTAACCTATGATGTAACAGTTGTTACAAAGGATGTAATCAGCGGAAGAGCTTATTGATCGGGAAACAGTTTAAAAAGGTAGAATAATGAGAGGATGGCGTAAGCAGTAAAATTGTTGCGGCGCCATTCTCTTTTTGAAAAAAGAAGGGAGTGGCTGTCATATGGAGAAGGAAATTATTCTCTCAATGAAGGGCATCAGCAAAAATTTCCCCGGGGTTAAGGCACTCTCCAATGTTGATTTCTACTTACGAAAAGGAGAAATTCATGCACTGATGGGCGAAAATGGTGCAGGAAAATCAACACTGATCAAGGTCCTTACGGGAGTATACGAGTTGGAAACCGGGGAAATCCGGATGGAAGGAAATACAATTGTCAATCATTCACCCCAGGAAGCACAGAGAAATGCAATCAGTACGGTGTACCAGGAAGTAAATCTGTGCCCGAATCTGACAGTAGCAGAAAATCTTTTTATTGGACGAGAACCCAAAAAAGCAGGACTTGTTGACTGGAAAACAATGAACAATAAATCGGGGGAGCTGCTGCAGAGGCTTGATATTGATGCAGAACCCGGCAGAATGCTGGAAGAGTGTTCAATTGCCGTGCAACAGATGATCGCGATCGCCCGTGCGGTAGACATGCAGTGCAAGGTATTGATTCTGGATGAACCAACCTCTTCACTGGATGATGATGAAGTGGGAAAATTATTCACTCTGATGCGGAAGCTTCAGTCAGAGGGAGTTGGAATTATATTTGTAACACACTTTCTGGAGCAGGTGTATGCAGTCTGTAACCGAATCACGGTTCTGCGAAACGGAGAACTGGTGGGAGAATATGAGACTGAGAAATTACCGCGCCTGCAGCTGGTTGCAAAGATGATGGGCAAAGATTTTGACGATCTGGCGGAGATAAAAAGTGAAAGAAAAGGCAAGGCGGATGATACTGCCGCACCTGTCATTCAGGCAAAGGAACTGCAGCATACCGGAACAATCAGACCGTTTGATATCAGTATTAAAAAGGGAGAGTGCATCGGCCTTACGGGTCTTCTGGGATCAGGCAGAAGTGAACTGGTACGTGCAATTTATGGTGCAGATAAAGCAGATGGCGGCAAACTGATGGTAAACGGAAAAGAAGTCAGGATTAGTAAGCCACTGGATGCAATGAAACTGGGAATGGCCTATTTGCCGGAAGACCGTAAAAAGGATGGAATTATATCCGATCTGACAGTAAAAGAGAATATTATTATCGCAATGCAGGCAAGAAGAGGAATGTTTCGCCTGATGAGCCGTAAAGAAATGGATGAGGCTGCGGACAGGATGATTGAACTGCTGCAGATAAAAACCGCAAGCAGAGAAACCCCGGTGGGAAGTCTCTCAGGCGGAAATCAGCAGAAGGTAATTATAGGCAGATGGCTGATTACCAATCCGGACTATCTGATTCTGGACGAACCGACCAGAGGAATCGATATCGGTACCAAGACAGAGATTCAGAAGCTGGTTCTGCAGCTTACGGAAGAAGGAAAAGCGGTAACCTTTATTTCTTCTGAAATAGAAGAAATGCTGCGAACATGCTCCAGAATGGCAGTTCTACGAGATGGAGAAAAGGTTGGCGAACTGACCGGAGAAGAAATGACACAGGCCAATATTATGAAGACAATTGCAGGAAATGATGGAAGAAAAGAAGAACAGGAGGCAACGGCACATGAGTGAGCAGAAAAAAAGAAATTGGAAAAAAATTGTGCATGCACCACTGTTTATGCCACTGATCTGTCTGGCAGTTGTTCTTCTGGTAAATATTCTGCGGACACCGGACTTCTTTTATATTTCAATTAAAAATGGCGTACTGTATGGATATCTGATTGACATTATCAACAGAGGATCAGAACTGGTCATACTGGCTGTCGGGATGACACTTGTGACAGCGGCAAGCGGAGGACAGGATATCAGCGTTGGCGCAGTAATGGCTGTGGCGGCTGCAATTTGCTGTCAGATTCTTTCCGGAGGGCAGGTTAGCACCTCGACACTTGCAGCGCCGATCATTCTGGCAGCGATTGCCGGAATTGCAGTTGCCGGACTCTGCGGAGCCTTTAACGGCATTCTGGTTGCAAAACTGGGCATTCAGCCGATGGTCGCGACGCTGATTCTCTTTACGGCAGGACGAGGCATTGCGCAGCTGATTACACTTGGACAGATTACATATGTAAGGGTGGATTCCTATAAAATTCTGGGGGATCATATTCTGGGGTGTCCGATTCCAACGCCGATCTTTGTTGCGATTGCGGTGGTAATAATTGTACAGCTGATTTTGAAGAAAACAGCACTTGGCCTTTATGTGGAAAGTGTAGGAATTAATGGTTCTGCATCCAGACTGGTAGGACTGAATTCTACCATGATCAAAATAATCACCTACATTGTATGCGGAGTGCTGGCTGGAATAGCCGGGATTGTAGCATCCAGCCGTATTTATTCCGCAGATGCCAATAATATTGGGCTGAACATGGAAATGGATGCTATTCTGGCCGTTGCGCTTGGCGGAAATAATCTTGGAGGCGGTAAATTCAATCTGATGGGTTCTATTATCGGTGCCTATACAATACAGGCATTAACGACGACCCTGTATGCTATGGATGTTTCAGCAGATCAGCTTCCGGTATACAAGGCAATTGCAGTTATTGTCATCGTAGTACTGCAAAGTCCGGTCTTCCGGAAAAAGTTTGCGGCTTTTTCACAGAGAAAGGCGGTGACAGAGAATGCACGCTAAAAAAAGAAGACTTTCCAATGCAGGCTTTCTATTACTGGTTACAATTGTTCTTTTTGTTGTGATGTATATTGCCGGGATGGTAATTTTTAAAGATAAAGGCTTTGCAAAGCCGCAAATGTTCCTGAATCTGTTTATCTCCAATGCAGGGCTGATTGTGATCGGCTGCAGTCTTACCATAGTCATGATTACAGGCGGAATTGACATTTCGGTTGGATCGGTAACAGCGTTGGTGTGTATGGTAGTGGCGGATCTGATGGAGAATAAGGGGTGGAACGCTTATGCAGCGCTTCTGGTTGCGCTCCTGATCGGACTCGCATTCGGTATTGTGCAAGGCTATCTGATTTCCTATCTGGAAATTCAACCGTTTATTATTACGCTTGCAGGAATGTTTTTTGGACGTGGTATGACCGCAATTGTCAGCACGGATATGATTGCAATCAAAAATGCGACATTTCTTGCCTGGGCAAATGCCAAAATTTATCTCCCTTTCGGTTATACGAATAAAAAAGGAATGTTCATTCATGCATATCTTTATCCTACGGTTGTAGTTGCGCTTATCGTTGTTGTTCTGATTGCAATAATGCTCAAATACAGTAAATTCGGAAGATCGCTTTATGCGATTGGAGGCAATCAGCAGAGTGCGGTTATGATGGGCTTAAATGTAAAAGCCAATAAAATGAAGGCTTATGTCCTGGATGGATTTCTGGCAGGGCTTGGCGGTTATCTGTTCTGTCTTAACAGCTGTGCAGGCTTTGTTGAGCAGGCAAAAGGACTCGAAATGGATGCGATTGCATCAGCAGTAATTGGAGGAACACTTTTGTCGGGGGGTGTAGGTACCGTGATCGGAACTTTGTTCGGCGTTTTGATCAAAGGAACAATTTCAAGTCTGATTACAACGCAGGGAACGCTTTCCAGCTGGTGGGTCAGAATTGTACTCTCAGCACTTCTTTGCTTCTTTATTGTATTACAGGCGGTAATTGCAGCAATCAGCAGAAAGCGGATTGCACAGCATAAGTGAGGGTTGAATAACATTTTAACCGGAGGCATTTGCCTCCGGTTTTTTTTAGAGAAATATATGTAAAAAGCAAGAATGTTTGCCATTTTGAAAACTATCGAGTATGATAGATGTGCAAAAAATGTCTAAAAAAAGTAAAGTTGTGTAAAAAAGAATTTACCAACATGGAAGATGAGGGAAAGATTTTTCGATAAAAATCCTTCTTTCAGAAGGTTTACGACGGAGCACAAACCTTCCTGATCACATATGAGAAACTGCATACGCAGATTTTTCATCGTGTGCCTTCGCAAAAATTGCTCCGGTATGGAGAAAAAAATGAATTCACTGGAAGTTTTTTCACTGGTTGCGGGCCTGATCGGAGGTCTGGCACTGTTTCTGTATGGAATGAATATCATGAGCGATGGTCTGACAAAGGCAGCTGGCGGTAAGCTGGAAAGTACATTAAGTAAGATCACATCCAATCGGGTAGTTGCATATTTTTTTGGTATTCTGGTTACGGCGCTTGTTCAGTCTTCATCCGCATCAACAGTCATGGTAGTCGGACTTGTAAACTCTGGTATCATGACATTGGGTGAAGCTGTTAATATTATTCTGGGAGCAAATCTGGGGACTACCTTTACTGCATGGCTTTTGAGTCTGAATGCCATCACCAGTGAAAACTTTTTTATCAATTTATTCAAGCCTACTTCATTCACGCCGTTTCTAGCACTGATCGGCATCGCATTCCTGATGTTTTCTCATTCGGATAAAAAGAAAAATATCGGTACGATTCTGCTTGGATTTTCGGTACTGATGTTTGGTATGGATATGATGTCAGGTGCCGTTTCACCACTTAAGGACGTCCCTGCATTTCAGTGTTTCCTGATCAAATTTTCCAATCCACTGGTAGGACTTCTGGTTGGAACCGGATTCACAATGATCATCCAGAGCTCTGCGGCGACCATTGGTGTTGTGCAGGCACTCAGCGCATCGGTTGCCATAAATTACGGAATGGCGATTCCGGTAGTAATAGGAGCAGAGATCGGAACCTGTATTACAGCAATTCTATCGTCATTTGGTGCCAATAAAAATGGGAAACGTGCCGCTCTGATGCATTTATATTTTAATCTGATCAAGGCAGCAGGATTCATGACGGTGTTCTATACACTGAATGCGCTTCTGCACTTTGCTTTTTTGAAAACACAGGCAGGTATGGTAGGAATTGCAGGTGTTCATACACTTGTCAATGTAATTGCAACACCGCTTATGCTTCCGTTTTCCGGAATTCTTGTAAAACTGGCGATGAAAACCATCCCAATTGATGAAAAAGAAAGACAGGAACAGGAATCAGAAATGGGAATTACCATTCTCGAGCCCAGATTCATATCCAATCCGCCATTTGCGCTCGAGCAGAGTAAACAGGCGGCATCGGACATGGCAGGTTTTGCAAAAGAATCTTTGTTCAAAGCAATGACACTTCTGACTGACTATAACAAAGAAACAGCCGAAGAAGTGGAGAAGCTGGAGGAAAAAATCGACCGGTATGAAGATCAGCTTGGCAGTTATCTTGTTAAAATCAGTGCACATCATCTGACGACACAGGACAGTCATACACTTTCCATATTGCTTCATTGTATCAGTGATTTTGAGCGAATCAGTGATCATGCGCTGAATATTATGCAAATTGCCGCGCGTATGGACGAAGGAAAGCGAAAATTCTCAGACAGGGCATTGGAAGAGCTGGTGATATTTACAAAAGCAGTACAGGAAATTGTAACAACCTCAGTTCAGGTATTTCAGAATGAAGATCTGGAGCTTGCAAGAACAGTAGAGCCTTTGGAAGAAGTAATTGATGGTCTTCATATGGAAGTAAAGCGCAGACATATCAGAAGACTCCGTAAGGGGAAATGCACAATTGAGCTTGGATTTGATCTGTCTGACATCGGAACAGATTATGAAAGAATTTCCGATCACTGCAGCAATATTGCAGTATGCCTGCTGCAGGTATCAGAAGATGGATTTGATACACATGAATATCTTGAAATGATCAAACAGGAAAAAAATCAGGAATTTGAGCATGCGGTCGAATTATATGAAATAAAATATCGTCTTCCGAAAATGAAAAAATCGGAAGAAGGAGAAGAGGACAGAATCGAATCCTCTTTTGCTGCAGAGCATCCGGTACTGCTTAATGTGAAGGCGTTTGGAGAGGAATCGGATATATATGCTGCAGAGCAGGAACAGCATGCAGCAGTAAATGATCTGGATTTGTCAAAAAAGAAAGAAAAAAAGAAAAAGAAGAAAGACAGGAAATGATAATAAAAATGCTGCAGTTCCACACTTCACAGCGATAAAGAGAAGTGGTATAATGCAGGTTGCTGCAAGTATATCATGTATGGAGGCTAGTGGCATATGAACATCAGAAAACTAGGGAGACTGGATACTTATATGGAACAGTGCAGGATGCAGGGGAAAATATCCGGCGCTGCATTGCTTGTAGAACATAAAGGGAAAAGAGTATACGAAAATTATCTTGGGACTGACCGTAAAGACAGTATCTATAAAATTTTTTCAATGACAATGCCAATAACAGCGGTGGCAGCAATGATTCTGTATGAAAGAGGTGAACTTGATCTCATGCAGAAGGTTTCCGAATTCCTCCCTGGTTTTGCAGACTGCAGGGTTGCGACACTTGAGGGAATCCGTAAAGCTGAAAATCCGATGCTGCTGCGTGATCTGCTCAATATGACTTCCGGGATTGTATACAACGGTGATTATGGAGAAGCGGGACAGTCCATGACGAAGGTGTACAAGGAAGCTCGTATCCAGAGCAAATCAGGGATACTGAAAAACAATATGGATGTATGCAATAAATTCAGTGAAGCATATCTTGCGTTTGAACCCGGGACCGCTTTTCGGTATGGTCTCTCAGCAGATGTCATGGGTGCGGTAATTGAGAAAATAACCGGAATGGATTTTTCTGTGTTTCTGGCAGATGAGATTTTAGCGCCGCTTAATATGGCAGACACCGGATTTGTAATTGATCCGGATAAAAGCTTCAGGCAGGCAATTCTATATCGCAGGAAAAAAGATGGAAAGCCTGTTCGGGCAGAAGAAGATATCAGACAGAAACTGGAAATGGATCAGCCGTTTGACAAGCCGTGGTATGAATCTGCGGGAACAGGGCTGTATGCAACAATTGAGGATTATGCGCATTTTGCCCAGATGCTTTTAAATAAAGGTGCTTATCACGGAAAAGAGATCATTGGAAGAAAAACACTTTCCTATATGACTTTAAATCAGTTAAATGGGCAGCAGTTGAATACTTATCGCATGGATCGCTGTATTGGATACGGCTATGGAAATTACTGCAGAATTCTGCAAAATCCCGCAGAAGCCGGGACAAGCGGCAGTACCGGAGAATTCGGCTGGGATGCGCAGACCGGGAATTATTTTCTGGTAGACCCGGAAGAGGAATTAATTGTAATATATATGCAGCAAATTGATGAAGGCTATGATAACAGCCTGATCCGTGGGATCAGGCAGATTGTATATGGAGCCATCTGAACAGGGATCGAACGAAGTAATAAAAGGAATACAAATATGGAATTTAAAATGATCAGTAAGCTGGAAGAAGGAAATTATATTACCAGATATAATCTGCACTATGAAACAGCAGATGGTAAAAATAAAATATATGAGATGATCAGCAGAAATCCGGATATGAAGACCAGCGAGGACGTAAAAAATGATGGAATAGATGCAGTGGTTCTGATTATGGAAGATGAAACGCATGAGCATATTCTGATTAGTAAAGAATTTCGACTGGCGGCAAACAGCTGGGTATATAATTTTCCGGCGGGTATGATTGATCCGGGAGAAGAGCCGGATGAAAGCGCAAGGCGTGAACTCAAGGAAGAGACAGGGCTGGATTTGATCAGTATTACAGATCATATAGGGCCAAGCTACAGTGCAATCGGTTTTTCGAATGAAAAAAATGTATGTATTGTAGGTACTGCGCGTGGTGAATTTGCAAAAAGTTCTTCTACATTTGAAGAAATTGTACCGGGATGGTACACGAAAGAAGAAGTAAGGAATCTTTTGCACAAAGAAGCATTTACTGCAAGAACGCAGGCATATTGCTATCTTTGGTCAAAAATAGAGAAATAGAAAATAAATGCAGATGTGAAAACATCTGCATTTATTTTGTAAGTAAAAGTGGCAGGAACATTTTTGCCAGACCCAGAAAGATAAAAAATCCGCAGGTATCCGTCATGGTGGTAAGAAAAATAGAAGAAGAAAGTGCAGGATCCGCACCCATTTTTTTTAGAACCAGAGGAATCAGGAATCCGGAAAATCCAGCAATGATAAGGTTCCCGATCATTGCAAGGAAAATAATCAGACCCAGATAAACATTTCCATAGCGGAAAGAAAAAACAATTCCGGTGAATAAACCGATTGCAGCACCATCCAGGA
Organism: Butyrivibrio sp.; assembly: GCA_017996845.1. The sequence goes on along the minus strand of JAGOGF010000004.1, from coordinate 41,397 downwards.
GACCGACGGCAATTTCCTTAAATACAAGCTTCCAGTTGTTTTTTAGATCGATTTCGCCAAGTGTAATGCCCCGGATGGCCAGTGAAAGAGTCTGGGTACCGGCATTCCCGCCCATTCCGGATACGATTGTCATCATGGATGCAAGCGCAGCAACCTGAGAGATCACATCATCAAAAAGTGCGATGGCACTTGCTGCAATAAAAGCTGTCAGTAAATTGACAAACAACCAGGGAAGGCGCCTGCGGACCGAAATATTAACAGGACCACCAACCTCTTCTACTTCACCGATACCACCAAGACGAAGGATATCTTCTGTCTGCTCTTCAACCATGACGTCCATAATATCATCAATGGTGATGATGCCAAGCAGAGCATGCCGCCTGTTTATAACAGGAATAACACTCAGGTTATATTTGTTTACAAGAAGTGATACTTCTTCCTGGTCCTGTTCCGGAAATACACTGATTACATTTTCATCCATGGCGGAAGAGAGAATCGCATCGTTCGAGGCAATCAGAATATCCCGCAGATCAGCAAGCCCAACCAGTTCGCCTGCTTTATTCAAAACAAAAATGGTTTCAATTACTTCTGTTCTGGGGGCAATTTCCTTGATTTTGACAAGTGTCTGTGAAATGGTAAGATCTTCCCGCAAGGCAATGTATTCGGTAGTCATAATACCGCCGGCCGTATCTTCGCCGTATCCCATCAGAACGCTCAGTTCACGGGAATCACTTGCTTTCATCAGATTCAAAAGTTTTTTTCGCAGATCGATCGGAAGATTTCCCAGGATATCTGCTATATCATCCTTTGACATATAGGAAAAAATTTTTATTACATCCTGGTAGGGCAGAAGTCCGACGGCGCGTGCCTGCAGCTCTTCATCCGACTGTTCCAGTACGCTTGCCAGAAATTCTTTATCTTCGTGCTGAAAAAAGGATGTCAGTTCATCATTGGTAATATCTTCTTCATTCAGACAGGCAGCAATATCAGCAGGGTGAATGTCTTCGAGAAATCCTGTAACAGGAATATATTCTCCATTATGTATTTTTTTCAGTAGGGTTTCCTGTTCTTCTGATAGCATATAAGCCTCCACACTGCAACCGACATCGGATATATCTGTTACCTAGTATAGTCTTTTGAAATTGTCTGTACAACTGATAAAATAAGGATATTATGTGGAAATTATGTTAATTAACTTACCTTTTTGGTATAGAATGGAAAAGGGAAAATGCTACAATTACAGTAATTGGTATAGGTTGTGATATGGCACAAAGAGAGGTATCTTATGGAAAAATGGATCAGAGCAAAATATCAACCCAATCTTCCGCTTGGCGAGAATGGGAAAAAGGTAACAGAAAGCATCGAACATACACAGCTGTCTAAAAATGCTGCAAAAGAGGGAATGGTTCTGCTGAAAAATGATAACCATGTATTGCCGCTTCCGATGGGCAGCAAGGTTGCATTGTTCGGAAAGGGAACATTTGATTATGTAAAAGGCGGCGGCGGAAGCGGAGATGTTACCGTTTCCTATATACATAATCTTTATGACGGCCTGAAAATGCTGCAGGACAACGTAAGTGTTTATGAAGAAACAGCAGATTTTTACAGGGAAAATGTTGAAAAGCAGTATGCGGCCGGAAAAGTGCCGGGGATGACTGAGGAACCCAAACTGCCGGGAAAACTTTTGGCGGGCGCTGCTGCTTATACAGATACGGCAATTATTTCCATCAGCCGTTTTTCAGGTGAAGGGTGGGATAGAAAGGCTGCAGAAGATCAGAAACGTAAGAAAAAAAGCGAAGATGATCGTATGGTTGCAGAGTCCGAGAAGCTTTTTGAACGTGGTGATTTCTATCTGACAAAAGCAGAAGAAACGCTTGTAAAACAGGTAAAATCTGCATTTCGTAAAGTTATTGTAGTAATGAATGTCGGAGGTATGGTAGATACAGAATGGTTTAAGGCAGATGCCGGGATATCTGCAGTTCTGATGGCGTGGCAGGCAGGGATGGAAGGCGGACTCGCGGCTGCCGAACTTTTGACAGGGAAAGGCAATCCGTCCGGAAAGCTGGCAGATACATTTGCCAGAAAGTTGGAAGATTATCCTTCAACTGCAGGATTTCATGAATCAGATGAGTATGTTGATTATACAGAGGATATTTATGTCGGATACCGGTATTTTGAGACAATTCCGATGGCTGCACAGCAGGTCAATTATCCATTCGGATTTGGGATGTCTTATACAACATTTGCGGTATCGGAACCTGTAGTAAAAGAAGAAAACGGACAGATCTGCACGATGGTAAATGTATGCAATACCGGTGATCTGCCGGGAAGAGAAGTTATTCAGGTTTATTATGGTGCACCGCAGGGGAAGCTTGGCAAACCGGCAAAGGTTCTTGCGGGCTATCGTAAGACAAAATTGCTGCAGCCCGGAGAGATACAGCAGATTCATATCAGCTTTTCTGCTGATGATATGGCTTCCTATGATGACCTTGGAAAAGTAAAGAAATCTTCCTATATCCTTGAAAAGGGAGATTATGTATTTTATGTCGGAACTTCTGTCAGAGACACAAAAAAAGCAGCATTTTGCTATGCACTGAAAAAAGACAGAACAGTAAAAACGTTAAAGCCTGAGATGGTACCGACTGCACTTAAAAAGAGGATGCTGTCAGACGGATCCTATGAAGAGCTTCCGCAGGGAAAAGCAAATGATCCGAATGAAAGTATTATGAAGCGTGAAAAACTTCAGAATATGGACCTGTGTGCACCTGCAGTCCGTGCACAGAAGCCGTTTGTATTCTTTGGCGTAAAGAGTGAAAAACATCAACTGATCGAAGTTGCGGAAGGAACGGTTTCACTGGATAAATTTATTGCGCAGCTTTCAGATGAAGATCTTGCCAATCTGCTTGGCGGACAGCCGAATACCGGAGTTGCGAACACATTTGGATATGGTAACCTTCCTGAATATGGGATTCCGAATGTGATGACAGCTGATGGTCCTGCCGGACTTAGAATCTGGCCACAGTGCGGCGTCCATACAACAGCATTTCCATGCGCAACGCTTCTTGCCTGCACCTGGGATCCGGATGTGACAGAGGCAGTCGGAAGGGCAGGAGGCGCTGAAGTAAAGGAAAACAATATTGCAGTCTGGTTAACGCCTGCTGTCAATATTCACAGAAGTCCGCTTTGCGGCAGAAATTTTGAATATTATTCAGAAGATCCGCTTCTGGCAGGCAAACAGGCAGCAGCCATGGTCAGAGGAATTCAGAGCAATCATGTTGGTGCAACTGCAAAGCATTTTGCACTCAATGACAAGGAAACAAACAGAAGAAACAGTGATTCCAGAGCTTCCGAGCGTGCAATCAGGGAGATATATCTGAAGGCCTTTGAGATTATTGTAAAGGAGTCCGATCCGTGGAGCATCATGTCTTCCTACAATATTATCAATGGGCATCGCGCATCGGAGGATCATGATCTACTGACGGATATCTTGCGTGGTGAATGGGAATATGAAGGAATGGTGACAACTGACTGGTGGAATCTGGCGGAGCACTATAAAGAAGTGTGTGCAGGAAATGACGTAAAGATGGGACTTGGCTTCCCGGAACGTCTCCTGGAAGCTAAGAAAAAAGGTGCGGTGAGCAGAAAAGAAATGGAAGTTTGCGGAAAACGTATCCTTAATCTGATTCTCAAAGTCGATTAATGAAGATAGAAATAGATGCAGGTGATTTTTCACCTGCATCTATTTTTTACGTAGCCTTTACACTCCATTGATAGCAGATTTTACCTGATTTTTCTATGATAAGAACAAACAAATAAGAGTGGAGATATTAAAAAGCGAGGAAAAATATGACAAGATATTTATTTGATAGTGAGCTTGCGGAACTGAACAGTGAAATGATAGAGATGGGAAGCCTGATTGAACAGGCAATTGAATCTGCAATTCAGGCACTGATCCATCAGGATGTGGAAATAGCCCGAAAAACAATCTCTGATGATGAAACAGTAGATGCACAGGAGCGCAAAATTGAGGCACTCTGTCTGAAACTGCTGATGCAGCAGCAGCCGGTCGCACGGGATTTAAGAACAATATCTTCTGCTTTGAAAATGATCACGGATATGGAACGTGTTGGAGATCATGCAGCTGATATATCTGAAATTATTCTCATGATGGATGGGAAGCCATATATCAAGGATCTTGAACATATCAAAGCCATGGCGAAGGAAACCACGTATATGCTGAACAGCAGTATTGATGCTTTTGTACATAAGGACCAGATGCTTGCAGCAAATGTTATCACACATGATGATGTGGTGGATGAGCTTTACTGCAGTGTTAAGAAGGAGTTGATCGGTCTGATCCACCAGAATCCCGAAAATGGAGAACAGGCAATGGATCTGATGTCGATTGCCAAATATTTCGAGCGAATTGGTGATCATGCAACGAATATCGCAGAATGGGTTATTTTTTCTATTACTGGTAAACATGTTGGTGAAGAAAAAACGGAAGAAGGCAGAGAAACAGAAGCAAAAAGACAGACCGCAACCTATGCAGAAGGAGTGGATCATAGTGACTGATGAGAGGAAAGAGATGGAAGACAGAAAAACATTTGCATTGTATATTCTGCTGCGTGCACTGATCTATGGAGTGATTGGCTTTGCAGCAGGAGTTTTGGTACATTTGTTTTTGCGTACAGTCATCTTTGCTCCTTCAGATCTGACACAGACCTGCTTTCTGACAGCAGGTTATGCCATTGTATTTGGCGGAGTTCTGGCAGGTCTTGTTCATTTGATGCGCAGATAGTCAAATGTGTGACAGGATATATTTGCAATACAATGATTTGAAACAGGCAAAAGATAATTTCATGACAATCCGGAACCATCCGAAAATGCCTCATGCTATAATAAGCGAAGTTAGTATTCGGGCTGCAATAATGTATGCAGTCAGAAGTATGAGGGATGATGAAAGAAAAAGGAATGGTTCGGAGATTTCAGACAATTGGATGGTGTGCACTTCTGATAGAAGTGCTTATTGTTGTATTTATTATTCTGCAGTTTCAAGTCACAGATATGACACTTGCGAAAGGAGAAATAGATCATTTCAATACCGGTTGGATAATGATTCGTGCAGATGGGAGTCGGCAGAATATTGAACGCCTTCCATATGCAGGCAAATCGAGCGCGGGTGAAATTATTATTCTGGAAAACAGGATTTCCCCAAAATATGCGGGAAAGACGCTTTCTTTTTTATCAGCAGAAAAGACGATTACCGTAACGCTTGATGGAACGGAAATCTATACATTCGGGACAAAGGATAAAAAGATTTTTGGACATACGGCAGGCAGCATCACTAATTTTATAGATATTCCGGAACATTTTGCACAGGGGAATATCAAGGTTGTCATGCAGTCACCATATGAAGGATATGCCGCAGAAATGGGAGAAATGAGGATTGCATCCCGTGATCTGATGATATTACAGTTGTTAAAAGAAAATCTATTCAATTTCGCATTGAATGTGCTTATATTATTTTGCGGCGTTCTTCTTGCAATTTTGTTAATAATACAATATTTTTCAAATCAAAATCTGCAGGGCATGCAGTTTTTAAGTCCGTTTTGTCTTTTGGCCTTTGTTTATTATTCGATTGAAACAAAAATAATATCTGCATTTTATGGAAATCAGATTTTGTATTCGAATCTGATTTTTTTGATTTTGATGATCATGCCGGTTTTTTTACTGCTGTATTATCAACAGAGGCTGCCCGGAAAATTTGATTTTTATGTTTTACTGTCCTGTTCCTATTTGAATATCTCCATGCAGCTTATTCTGCAGCTTACAAATAAAATGGATTTCATGACGATGGCACCCGTTTCACATATGTTGATTTTCTTTATAATTTTACTGATGCTGATCAAATGGTGCAGAGTTGTATGGAAAGAAAAGACGATATCTGTTTTCCTGGAATTTATTGCTCTGATCAGCTTTGCAGGAGGGAGTCTTGCTGATCTTGCAAGAACCTATGTTATACGTGTGGGAGATTTGGGCAGATACAGCAGGTATGGAGCCGCAGTTTTTGCAGCTGTGATGGTATATATACATTTGAAACAGATCATAAGCGGTTATATGGGAGCATGTGAGGAGAATGAAAAACTTCTGCGCAGAGAAGTAGAAACAGAAAAAGCTCGTATGATGCAGATGATAGATGCAAAGGATAAAGCAGAAGAGGCAAATCTTGCAAAAAGCAGGTTTCTGACAAATATGTCACATGAAATCAGAACGCCGATCAATGCAGTCCTTGGAATGAGCACGTTGATTCAAAGAGAAGCAATAGAAACAGAAATTCAGGAATATGCAGAAGCGGTTGAATGTTCTGCAGGAAATCTTCTTTCAATCATTAATAATATGTTGGATTTTTCCAAAATTGAATCCGGGAAAATGCAAATTGTTCCGGTTGAGTATGATCTTGCATCGCTGATTGCGGATAGCTGTAGACTGATCATAGCCAGAACAAAAGAAAAGGGAATAGAGTTTATACTGAGAAATGATCCTTTGATTCCGGAAAGACTGCTTGGTGATGAGGTAAGAATGAGACAGATTTTGATCAATCTGTTATCCAATGCGGTTAAATATACGGAATATGGGAGAATTACGCTTCAGATTTCATTTTACAAAAAATCTGATAATACCATTATTCTGGAAATTTCTGTAAAAGATACCGGGATAGGAATTAAGGAAGCGGAACAGGAGAAACTTTTTGATCCCTTCCAGCGCGTGGATGAGGAAAGAAACCGCAGTATACAGGGAATAGGGTTAGGTCTTTCAATTGCGAAACAGCTTTTGGAGCTGATGGGTGGGACAATAAGCTTGGAAAGCATATATGGTGCAGGTTCTGTTTTTACAATGGAAGTTCCGCAGATTATTATTTCAGATCAACCGATGGGAAATTTTACGGATGAAAACCTAAAAATTGTGGACAGACAAAAAGAATGTTCTAAATCTGAATTATTTATAACTGGCAAGCAGATTCTGATTGTTGATGACATGGAAATGAATCGGAAGGTAATCATCGGATTATTAAAGCGAACCGGAGTTTCCATAGAGGCTGCATCGAGTGGGCAAAAATATCTGGAGATGACGGAGAAAAAGAAATATGATTTGATTTTTCTGGATGATACGATGCCGAATATGACCGGAACACAGGCACTGCAGAAAATGAAAAAAGAAAAAGGGGCGGTCAATTCTGATACTCCTGTCATAGCGATGACCGCAAATGCGCTTTCCGGGGCAAGAAATGCTTATATTTCCGCAGGATTCAGTGATTATCTTGCAAAACCGATTATTTATACCGAACTGAAAGCAATGTTGCGCAAGTATTGCGGCTGTGAATCATTGGCAGAGACGGATGAAAGAAACACAGAAAAAATATGTGAAACGGATCAGGATCCCTTTGATAAAATACGGGGAATAAATTTGACAATAGGACTTTCCTATTGTATGGACAGCAGAAGCTTTTATCTGGAAATGTTGAAAGAATATATACACAGCGACAGAAGAAAGGAAATGGAACAGTACTACAATATAAAAGATTGGAGCAGCTACCAGATTCAGATGCATTCACTCAAAAGCCTTTCACTTACAATCGGAGGAATAAATCTTTCAGAACAGGCCAAAACCATGGAATCAGAACTGAAAAAAGGAAATGTGGAATATATTAATATGCATCATGCAGATCTGATGATGGCATATGGAGAACTTCTTGCAAATCTGCAGTGCGTGATTGACAAAGAACAAAAGGACAGATAAGATTAAATGGCAGTTATTTTGATCAATATAGGAAAAAGAGGCTAAAAAAAATGATGCAATCCCGTACACATACCTGCGGAGAGCTGCGGCTGTCTGATGCGGGTAAAAAAGTGAAACTGGTCGGCTGGATGGAAAATATGCGTGAAGTCGGCAGTAATCTTGGCTTTGTCGTACTGCGTGACTTTTATGGTACCACACAGATCGTCATTCAGACCGAAGATATGATGAAAACGTTGAAAGCAGTAAACAAGGAATCCACAATTTCCGTAGAAGGTGAAGTAAGAGAACGCAGCAGTAAAAATCCGAAGCAGGAAACCGGTGAAATTGAGGTAGTACCTCAAAAAATAGAGGTGCTTGGACGATGCCGTTATAATGAATTGCCATTTGAAATCAATCACAGCCGTGAAGCAGATGAGGCTGCAAGACTGAAATATCGTTATCTGGATCTGCGTAATCCGGAAGTAAAAAAGAATATCATTTTGCGCTGCAATGTTGTTGCAGCACTTCGCAAGGCTATGACAGAGCATGATTTCATGGAAATAACAACTCCGATTCTGACGGCCTCTTCACCGGAAGGCGCAAGAGATTATCTGGTACCGGCAAGAAAACATCCGGGACAGTTCTATGCTCTGCCACAGGCACCACAGCAGTTTAAGCAGTTGTTGATGGTATCCGGGTTTGATCGTTATTTTCAGATTGCACCTTGTTTTCGTGATGAGGACGCCCGTGGGGATAGAAGTCCGGGTGAATTTTATCAGATGGATATGGAAATGGCATTTGCTTCTCAGGAGGACGTTTTTGCCATTCTGGAAGATGTTCTGCCGCCTATCTTTGCACAGTATGGCACCTATAACAGAGCGTCTGAGGCTCCTTTTACCAGAATCCCCTATCTGGAAGCAATGGAGAAGTATGGCTCAGACAAACCGGATCTGCGAATTGATCTGACCGTTTCGGATGTAACAAAGTTATTTGCAGACAGTGAATTTGGTCCTTTCCAGGATGGAAACGTGATCAAGGCTGTCGTGGTATCTGATTTTAAAGAGAGCCGCAAATTTATCGATAAGATAATGGGTGATGTGGAAGTACAGTCAGGGAATAAAGCATACTGGTTCCGGATGGATGAAAACGGCGAAATTGTCGGCGGTATTTCCAAATTCGTAGCACCAAAGAAAGATGAAGTTGTTGCAGCTTTAGGCCTTAAAACAGGGGATCTGGTTCTGGTGTCTGCCGGGAAGCTGACGGCAGCACAGAAAACCGCAGGGGTTCTGGTAAAGACATTTGGAGCAGCGGTTCCGGGGCATATGGATAAAGAACAATATGCATTCTGCTGGATCATTGATTTTCCGATGTATGAAATTGGTGAAGAATCCGGAGAGCTGGAATTCTGTCATAATCCGTTTTCCATGCCGGCAGGGGGACTGGAAACCCTTTTGAAAGCGGAGCGTGGAGAGATTGGTCTGTTAGCGATTACAGCAGATCAGTATGACCTTGTATGTAATGGGGTAGAACTTTCTTCCGGTGCAGTTCGAAACCATGATCCGGAGATTATGATCAAAGCATTTGAAATGGTGCGTCTTGGCGAAGCGGATGTAAAGGCCAAGTTCCCGGCTATGTACAATGCATTCTGTTATGGCGCACCGCCGCATGCAGGTATTGCACCTGGGGTAGACCGTATGGTGATGCTGCTTGCAGGGGAAGATTCTATCAGAGAGATCATTCCGTTCCCGATGAATAAGAATGCCCAGGATGTCATGATGGGCGCTCCGGGTTATGTAACAGAACATCAACTGGAAGAATTGCATATTCAGACGTTGACTGAGGAATAAGAGAATTGCATATAATCTGAATGACTGGAAAGGCTACGACATTTTGAACGGTACCCCGCTTGTTTGTCCAACAAATGAGGTTAATTTCATTTGTGTTGTAGCCTTTCATTTTTTGACAGAACGGATATAAACGTATTTTTTAGAAACTGCAGATAGCGATCAGTATGAATCATTTTCTTTTAAAAGGTAAAGGTGTAACCAAGATGGAAAATTTATTTGGAAAATATAACATTTCAGAAGATATTCTGATGGCATTGACTGCTCTTGGGTATACGGAACCGACACCAATTCAGCAGAAGGTACTTCCCTATGCATTAGCAGGCAAAGATATCGTCGGGCAGTCACAAACAGGAAGCGGGAAGACCGCTGCGTTTGCAATTCCCATCTGTGATCAGGTAAGATGGGATGAGGTCCTGCCCCAGGCACTTGTTCTGGAACCGACCAGAGAACTGGCAGTTCAGGTGCAGGATGAAATCTTTCAGATCAGCCGCAAGAAAAGATTGAAAGTGCCCGTTGTTTTTGGCGGTATGCCGGTTGAAAAGCAGGCGATTACATTAAAGCAAAGGAGTCATATTGTCGTAGGAACGCCCGGAAGAGTGATCGATCATATGAAGCGTGGAAATCTGATTCTGGATCAGGTGCGATTTCTTGTAATTGATGAAGCGGATCTGATGCTGGATATGGGATTTATGGAAGATGTGGAATATATTGTATCCCACACAGGTGGGACACAGAGCGTACAGATGTTTCTGTTTTCGGCAACAATAGAGGAAACGATTACGCATCTGGTGGATAATTATATGCATCATCCGGAGAAAATTATAATAGAAGGCGAGCAAAAAACAGCAGATGCCATCACACAGTATGCGTATCATCTGGAACCGGAGGAAAAATTTGATGCACTGTTAGGACTTCTTGTTACTGAAAATCCGGAAGATGCAATTATTTTTTGCGATACCAGAGAGATGGTAAATACTTTGTTTCAAAAGCTGCGCAGGAAAAAAATCCGCTGCGGGATGCTGCATGGCGGGATGGAACAAAAAGATCGTTTATATGCAATTTCAGATTTCAGAAAAGGTATTTTCCACTTCCTGATTACAACAGATGTTGCAGCAAGAGGAATTGATTTGTCTGAAGTGACACATGTTATCAACTATGATTTTCCAACGAAACGTGAGAATTATGTGCACCGAATCGGAAGAACGGGCAGAAATGGCAGAACGGGAAAAGCTTTAAGCTTTATCAGCAAAGAGGAAGAACATTATAAAAAAGAAGTGGAGACCTATATCGGAGCAGTGATTCCCTGGCAGGAACTGCCGGATGAGGCGGTTATAAATGATAGTACCAGGCAGTTTCGCGACAAACAAAAAGAAAAAGTGGTGATCCGGGAGGGCAAAGGTGCGGTTTTTAACAAAGAGATCAGGAAGTTGTCGATCGGCGGCGGTAAAAAATCGAAAATGCGTGCAGGTGACATTGTAGGTGCAATCTGCTCAATTCCAGAAGTAGCGCAGGAAGATATCGGTATCATTGATGTGCGGGACAGTATCAGTTTTGTTGAAGTACTCAATGGAAAAGGGGAAATGGTATGTGAGGAATTGCAGACCAGACCTGTAAAAGGCAAAATAAGGAAGGTTAAATAAAAATAGATTCGGGTGGAGAACCACCCGAATCTATACGAGATTGCGCTCGCAATCTCGGCACATAAACAGCATGTAATATTTTATTATTCTAAAACAGGTTCTTTTTCTGCTTTTTCTTTGTAATGATGTTTGTCTTCCAGCATCATATCTTTGACTTTCATCAGACGGATTTGTGTGCTGCGTTCATTTTCATCCAGTTTCATCGTGATATATTTGATGTTTTTCTGATAACCGGGAATCATGACATGTTCCAGAGCGTTTACACGGCGGCGTGTTTTTTCGATTTCTGCAGCCATCAGCTGGCAGGATTTTTCTACTTCAGCGAGTCTGAGCATATCATCCTGAAGTGCTGCAAGACTTTGGACTGCCGCATCCAGATCGCTGGATGTGAATGCAAAGCCATAAGAATAGATATCATTTACATCTGAAGTACGTGTATGCGTTGTAAACTGCGGAATATCAACGCTCATAACATTTCTGGTTGATACATCAACGGTGACTTCCTGCTTGGGTGCCATAAAAGCGACCTCTACTGTTTCAGAAGACATGGTAGATCTGGCAAGAACGAAATTTTGATTGGCATCCTGAAGTCCCTGTTCCACTTTTTCACGAAGTGCTTTATTCACACGTACCAGATCCAAAAACTGACGCATCAGCTCGTCCCGCTTATCCTTTAGTAGCTTATGCCCACGTGTTGCTGTTGCAAGCTTTACTTTCAGCCGCGTCAGCTCCATTCGGGTAGGATTAACTGTTGGCATTTTGTGCCTCCTTTTTAGGTGCTGCATATACTTTTGGATATATGTGCCTGTATGCAGTAGGTTTCAGCATACGGGCACATATGCATCAGGCCTGTCGATTATAATATTTATCCAGATATTCGTCCTTGATACGTTTCAGTTCTGTTCTTGGCAGGATTCGCAGAAGTTCCCAGCCGGTGTCCAGTGTTTCCTCAATACTGCGGTCGGTGCGGTATCCCTGTGACACATATTTCTGCTCAAATTCATCAGAAAATTTCGCGTATAACTTATCAATGTCAGTAAGGGCAGCTTCACCCAGAATGACCATCAGTTCCTTTGCATCTTTGCCTCTCGCATAGGCAGCAAACAGCTGATTCATCTGATTGGAATGATCTTCACGTGTCTTACCGGCTCCAATACCCTTATCTTTGAGACGTGAGAGAGAAGGAAGTACATCAATCGGAGGCTGCACACCTTTGCGGTACAGATCTCGTGATAAAATAATCTGACCCTCGGTAATATAACCGGTTAAATCAGGAATCGGGTGTGTTTTATCATCTTCCGGCATGGTCAGAATCGGAATCATGGTTATAGAACCAGGTCTTCCTTTTTGTCTGCCGGCGCGCTCATACATGGAAGCCAGATCGGTATACATATATCCTGGATAGCCGCGACGTCCCGGAACTTCTTTACGCGCAGCACTTACTTCACGCAGAGCATCCGCATAATTCGTAATATCTGTCAAAATGACAAGAACGTGCATTCCTTTTTCAAACGCAAGATATTCAGCGGCGGTCAGAGCCATACGAGGCGTTGCGATACGCTCTACGGCAGGATCGTTTGCCAGATTAATGAACAGAACGGTTCGGTCGATGGCACCTGTCTCTTTAAAACTTTCTATAAAAAAATTGGACTCTTCAAAGGTAATACCCATAGCGGCAAAAACAACAGCAAAAGGTTCATCGGTTCCGACTACCTTAGCCTGACGTGCAATCTGCGCAGCGAGCTGTTCGTGCGGAAGACCGGAAGCAGAAAAAATGGGAAGCTTCTGTCCGCGAACCAGCGTATTCAGACCGTCAATCGCAGAAACACCTGTTTGAATAAACTCTTCCGGGTATGCTCTTGCAGCCGGATTCATGGGCAAACCATTGATATCACGCCGTTCTTCAGGCAGAATATCAGGACCGCCATCAATCGGGCGTCCCAGACCATCAAATACACGTGAAAGCATATCTTCCGATACGCCGAGCTCCATACTTCTGCCGAGAAAGCGCACTTTACTGCTTTCCAGATTGATACCGGTAGAAGCTTCAAACAGCTGTACCAAAGCATTTCCATCATCAATTTCCAGAACTTTGCAGCGGCGTTTTTCTCCGTTTGAAAGTTCGATTTCACCGAGTTCATCATACGCTACATCACTGACACCGCGTACGAGCATCAGAGGACCGGCGACCTCCTGTATGGTTCTATATTCCTTAGGCATTTAGAAGTCCTCCTTCGCAGCTGCAATATCATCCGCTTCCTGAACCAGTCTTTGCTCAATTTCTTTGAATTTAGCATCAACCTGTTCTTCGGCAGTATATTTAAAACGACCGATGGGCTCACGAATGTTCATGTCGACCAGCTTATTGATGTTAGCGCCTTTTTCCAGAGCCTGGCTGCATACATCATAGAAAGCAAGTACGAGTTTCATCATCATGTACTGCTTATGCAGAGAAGTGTAGGTATCTTCATCCATAAAAGCATTCTGTTGCAGCAAATCTTCACGGATAGAGCGTGCAGCTTCGATTTTCAGACGATCCGGCGCAGACAGCGCATCTTCACCGACAAGTCTTACCATTTCCAGCAAAGTGGATTCATCCTGTAAAAGGCGCATGATACGTCCTTTTTGGAGCATCCAGTCATCAGCGACATTTTTATCAAACCAGTTTCCCAGCGTGTCATATAGTGAATAGCTCTCAAGCCAGTTAATGGCAGGAAAATGACGTTTATAGGCAAGATCTGAGTCCAGACGCCAGAATACTTTTACAATTCGCAGAGTAGCCTGTGTAACCGGTTCAGAAATATCACCGCCTGCGGGAGATACGGCACCGATAACGGAAAGTGTTCCTTCTCTTTCATCATTTCCAAGTGCTCTTACACGGCCGGCACGTTCATAGAACTGTGCCAGACGGGAGCCAAGATAGGCAGGATAGCCTTCTTCACCCGGCATCTCCTCCAGCCGTCCTGACATTTCACGCAGAGCCTCAGCCCAACGAGAGGTAGAATCTGCCATCAGTGCGACGGAATATCCCATATCACGGAAATATTCTGCAATTGTGATACCGGTATAGATACTGGCTTCACGCGCTGCAACAGGCATATCGGAAGTGTTGGCGATCAAAACAGTTCGTTCCATCAGAGTATGTCCTGTTTTGGGATCTTTTAATTCAGGGAATTCATTCAGAACATCCGTCATTTCATTTCCACGTTCACCACAGCCGATGTAGACGATAATATCTGCTTCGGCCCATTTTGCAAGCTGATGCTGCACAACGGTCTTACCGGAACCGAAAGGACCCGGAACAGCAGCAACACCGCCCTTTGCAATCGGGAAAAGTGTATCAATAATGCGCTGACCCGTAATCAGGGGCATATTAGGAGAAAGCTTCTGCTTATATGGACGCTCTTTTCGAACGGGCCATTTCTGCATCAGGCCGACCGTGATCTGTGTACCATCAGATTGAGAAATAACGGCAATGTTGTCACTTACGGTGTAATCACCTTCTGAAATATGCAGAATGGTTCCTTCTGTTCCGTAAGGCACCATGATTTTCTGTGTAACAACTGCGGTTTCCTGTACCGTTCCGAGAATATCACCTGCAGTTACATGGTCACCGAGCTTTTTTTGCGGAACGAAGTGCCAGATGGTCTCTCTTTTCAATGATGGAACTTCGACACCGCGTTTCAGCAGGTTTCCACCAGTTATTTTCATGATATCATCCAGTGGACGCTGAATACCATCATAGATGCTGCCAATCAGCCCAGGGCCAAGTTCTACACTCATTGGCTGACCTGTGGATTCTACAGGTGCACCCGGAGCTAATCCGGAAGTCTCTTCATATACCTGAACAGAGGCTTCATCACCATGCATCTCAATGATTTCACCAATCAGGCGCTGTTCACTTACACGAACAACGTCAAACATGTTTGCCTGGCTCATTCCTCTCGCTATAACAAGAGGACCGGCAACTTTCTTTATTGTTCCAGTACTCATTTTGTTGTGCTCCATTTCTGCGCAGTAGGAATCACGCAAGTACTTTTTTCAGCAGCATTTAATTGTTAAAAATAATATCTGATCCAACGGCTTGTTCTACAGATTTTTTTACAGACAGGATACCTTTTCCGGTATTTCCGGAAATACCCGGAATCAAAATAATGGCGGGCAGCATCAGTTCTCTGTAATGGTCAATTTCTGCAGTAAGTTTATCCGCAAGACCTTCTGTAAGATAGATGACAGCATAACCGTTGTCTGCTAGTTCACGTAATTTTTTGCCGGCAGGGACCGGATCTGTAAATGGAAAGGTATCAAGACCCAGGGCGGCAAATCCGTAGATACTGTCTTTATCTCCCATTACGGCAATCTTATACATACATTTCCCTTACCCTTTCTCTGACGGATTCTTCAGACAGATGATTGCGTTTGCCTGAAAGAATGATCCGGACAGATTTGATCTCGTTTTCGCGAGCCAGAATATAAGCTGCAAGTGGACCAATGGATGAGGAATTGTGTATCTGCGGTCGAATACTTCTGATCACCTTATTGTCGCACCATCGTTCAAATGCGGATGGAGATTTTTTTATTTCAGGAACAGCATCTGCATAAACAGTTCGTTCAAGATAAGCATACACGGCATCCAGACTTTCAACAGCGGCAGCAGAGAGCTGTTTAATATCGAGAGAGTCACATGGAGCGAGTGCACGAGTCAGGAAATGAATATCTTTTCCTGTTTTGCAGGCACGAATTGCGGTTTTGATGTCAGCAGATGCAACCGTAAGCTCTCCGTATAAATCGAGTATTTCATTTCCGGATTTGCGGCCGGATTTATAAATTGTAGTAAGAGCGGCACGATCAATCATGATGTCGCAAAGCTGTCCATCACCGGTGTGAAGCAGAGTATCGGCAGCAGCTTTTGCGACCGTCTGCATATGTTCCGGCAACAGCTGGTAATCATGTTCTCTGATTGCTTTCTGGATCAGAAGCGGATCTATGGTACACTGACCTTTTTCAAAGTAAATACCAGCATGTGTGGTATTGGTACAGACTTCTTTGATGGATGCCTTCAGATTATGATAATCGTTGGCATATAGAAAAACATCAAAGACTGACATATCTTTTACCAGTTCTCCGATAAATTCCCAGGTCTTATCGCGTTCCGCAGACAAAAGCATTTCAGGAGC
This sequence comes from Butyrivibrio sp., assembly GCA_017996845.1. Next base: position 24,954 of record JAGOGF010000004.1, on the reverse strand, counting down.
TATTGTTCCGTCATTGCCCCAGCCATGATCAGAAAGAAGACGAAGACATTCTGCATAGCTTCCTGCAGCGAGCAGGGACTCCATGACAGAACCGCTTAACAGAGTCAGCTCTTTGCATCGGATTCTCGCGACCGCATATATATATTGTTCAGGCATGTGATTCCTTTCTTTATTTATGGTACCCGCATAAGAAAGCGGGGGTCTCACCGGTGATCACGATAAAAAGAGAAGACGCTGTATCTGATCCTGTAATATTTCAATATTGGTTTCAAATAATGCGCTGAAGGAACAGTTCTCTTCAATTCCATCATATAGGAGAATAAAGCCTCCATCAATTGAGCGGGGTTGATCTGAAATCTCCAGAGAACCTCCCCGTTCAGAGGCTATCTGATTCAAAGCTGCAATAAAATCTGAAGAAAGTCGCGCAAGGTCTTTTTCGTTAAAAATGATCTCACCTTTCTGCGGTAAAGCAGATTTTTTGACTAATTGCAGAATCAGATCAAAATATTCATTTTCCGGAAGCTGGATCAGCGTAAGGTGCGCTTTTTCAAGTACATCACTAATCAAACGCTGCTTTTCTGCAAGCAGTAACTGTCTTTTTGCAAGTGCAGCAGCAGATTTGGCACGTGCGAGCTGATCAGACAGGCGGATCTCTTTATCATGCATTAATTTATCACATGATTCTTTTGCCTCTTTTTCGGCTTCAGATATAATGCGATCAGCTTCTTTTCTGGCTCTTGTAAGTATTTCATCAATTGCCTCCTGGGACTGCGCATTTATTTCGCCGATGATTTTATCTAATTCAGCCATGTTGTTTTCCTTTCCTGTATCTTTCCGAATCATTGTCTTTGGCTGTCGGGATCAGACGTTAACGTTTGCAATACCAAAGATAGACAGGATGGAAACCAGCAAAGCCAGAATAGCATAGGTTTCTACCATGGCAGGGAATATCATGGCTTTACCAAACTGATCAGGTCTTTTTGCAACAAGACCGATGGCAGAAATCGAAGCCTGGGCCTGATAATATGCAGAGATGTAGCCAACAATTGCCATGGGCAGGCAGGCAGCCAGATATAAAAGGCCTTTTTCAAGAGAAATATTGGAATCGCCACCCATGATACCAATCTGTGTCAGTGTAATAAAGGCAATCAGCAGACCGTAGATTCCCTGTGTACCTGGCAGAAGTTGTAAGAGAAGAACCTTGCTGAACTGAGACGGGTCATCCGTTACGACACCGGCAGCAGCCTGACCTGCGCGGCCAACGCCTACAGCAGAACCGGAACCAGCCATCAGGGCGGAAAGCGAAGCACCAAGAAGAGCAAAAAATAAACCTAAATGTGACATAATAAATACCTCCATTATTTGAATGTGTATGTGCAGTTACATCAACTATTCCTGTACTTTATAATATTTTGTTTTTTCCATAAAAGGTTCAAATGGACGTCCGCCGCCCTCATAAAATTTTCCAAAAAATTCTACGTAATGCAGACGGTTGCTGTGAACGTATGCACCCAGTGCATTGATCGCCAGATTCAGTAAATGACCTATGATAAAGATCACCAGAAAAATAACAAAGCCAACAACACCGCCGCCCAGACCTGTTGCAACCATGCTGCCCATTTTGTTGAAAACAGTAGCAATAACGCTGGTTGCAAGTCCTAATGCCAGCAAACGGGAGTAGGAAAGTACATCACTTAAGTAACCGGTAATGCCGTACAGTGCATATAATCCCTTCAGAATTCGCTTAAACCAGTTGCGGGATTCGCGACCTCCGGTCAGAATAATTCCGATTGCAGAAATGATCATACAGATTGCAGCAACCTGTCCGCAAACAGCGGGCAGCACGAAAGTAAGACCGAGCATTGATGTCATCATAGGGACAGTCAGAAGATAAATAACGGAGCCGCCTACCAGCATGTACCAGAAAATAACATCATAAAGAGCATCCAGAAAGCGGTGCGCTTTGATATAGGCGCTTAGTTTCAGCGTGAGCGCAGTAAACAGATGAATCAGCCCAAGCAGAAAAGAAAATGCCATCATCTTAATGGGAAGTGCGATTGGTTCAAACCAGATAGGAGGAAGCTTGATATCCGGTCTGCCAAAAAATGTGGTTGCAATCACGTTGGTGGCATCCCCGAAAAAGCTGCCGAACATAAATCCCCAGAAAACGGTTCCTACGCCGCACAACAGAAACATATGCAATGTTTTGCGCATTCCATCTTCCATATTTTGGAATTTTTTTAAAAGGATGGCACATGCGATTACTAAAATCAGACCATATGCTGCATCTGAGAGCATCAGACCGAACATAATGTAATAGAAGCAGGAGACTGGAAATGTCGGATCAGCCTCACCTTTTCCGGGAAGAGAATAACCTGCTACAACACCCTCCAATGGAGAAGCAAAGGCATTGTTGCTTAGCGCAACAGGAACATCATCTGTTTCTTCCGGTTCATGAAATTCAACAACACAGTTGAATCTGGCAGTTAAAAGCGATTCAAGAGCAGAAGCATCGCGTTCACGTACATAACCGCATAAAAGAAATGTGCGATTAGATTGTTGCAGTCCACTAATGATTGCATATTTTTCAGAACGCATGGAAAAATAATCAATGATAAATTTAAGTTCATCCCGGCGGTCAGCATAAGAAGCTATTTGCTTTTGTGCTTCCGTTTCTGTGGTACGAAGCTGAGCGAGTTTTTTCTGTACATCATTTGCCTGTTGTGAAGGTGCATCTCCCGAAAGTGCAGGTCTGGCAAAATTCATATGACGAAGTGCTTCTTCGACTTTTGGCGCATCCTCTTTCAGACAGACAACCATGAGGCAGGTTTGTTCCGAAGAAGTGCTGATAATGGAAACGTCCGTACCGGAAACATCGGGGGCGTACTGACCGAGCTGTGTTAGAATTTGCAGGTCTGTTATTTCATTTGGCAAAATACCGATAAAAGCTTTTGTACATCTGGTACCTTCAAAATCCATAGGGTATTCAAATGTCAGCCAAGGCTGCAGAGCTTCCAGTTGGGTTTCCAGTCTGGGGATTTCAGCCTGGGTTTCAGTTAATTGTTTTGACAGAGAGCCAAGGTGATACACCATTTCCATGATAGTATCTCTGCGTGCAACATTTGTTTCATAATCAGTCAGGCTCATTTTCAGACGGCCGGAAAACATGGTAACCGGATTGGTATCCGGAACGATATGATCCAAAGTGGCGAGAGCCTGCGCCGCAAGCATACAGTTTTTGTCAAAGGTTGCGCGTGCACTTGACATGTCGATTTGATGAAAAACAGGATCCGGCTGTTGATCGGATTGAGCAGGTGGGGCTGAACTGATCTCCATAACGCCCTTACGCTGCAAAAGCTCAAGTATCTGTTTTCGATTTTTGCGAAGTCCGACAATCAGAACCTGTTTCATTGGCAATACAGACATGATAATCCTCCTTTCCCTTTATAATATAGTGTTAAATTTAGAAACAAATTCAGGAAACCAGCATTTTAATAACGGTATCAACAGCATGCGTGCTTTTTTGCGTAACTTGCTGCTGAAGCTTCTCAATTTCTTCCTGCGCCTCCTTCTGTGCCGTTTTCAGAAGCGCTTCATTTTGTACCCCGGCTTGTGAAAGTGCGGTTCTTGTTTCTGCCTTCATAGCGTTGGTTCGCGACTGGATGAGTTCTGCAGCGTCACTTTTTGCCTGCAAAACAATCTGATCAGCATTTTCTCTGGCATCTTTTTCTTTCTGCGCCGCAGATGCTTCCGCATCACGAATCGCCTGAATTGTATCCTGCACCAATGAATTCATCCTCCTTTTTTGAAATATACATAATTGTATATAAATAACTGATAAAACACATTAATTCTATCTCATAAGAGCGTATTAATCAATGAAAGTGTTAGAAAAACAAAAGATTTATGGGTAATATGCTGTGTATTCAATAAAAAACAACTAACAATTTGACTATTTTTTATAGAAATATTTCCATTGTTTATATGGGAGATTAATTTTGTACTTGATTATTTATACAATCTGTGTATAATAAAATTCACAAATGAATAAATATGCAGATAGACATCAAATAGTGCATATATTCCCAAAAAGGAACGATAAAATCGTATAAATATGCGAAAATAAAATCGGGAAAATGCAGAAATGGAGAATATTATGAAAAAGAAGATAATCAGTATGATAATGATGACAGTAATGGCAACCAGCCTGATGGCATGCGGAGGTACAGCTTCGGATACAGCAAAGTCAAAGACCGTTACAGAAGCTACAACGGGAGTATCCGGGCAGACAACAGCGACAACTGAGCAGACAGCAGATACAGCGGCATCTGCTGCAGTATCTGGAAGTATCAACGGGGATGGCGTTGGAACCGCAGGTACACTGATCATGGCCACAAATGCCGAATTCCCGCCATATGAATATCATGAGGGTGATAGTATTGTTGGAATCGATGCAGAAATTGCAGCTGCTATTTCTGAAAAAATGGGCTGCAAGTTGCAGATTGAGGATATTGCATTTGACTCTGTTATTCCGGAAGTAACTTCCGGTAAGGCAGATATGGGAATGGCAGGAATGACAGTTACGGAAGAACGCAAGCAGAGTGTGGATTTTTCTGATACATATGCAGAAGCTTCCCAGGTAATTATTGTAAAAGATGATTCTGCAATTGCATCACCGGATGATCTGAAAGATAAGATCATCGGGGTACAGACAGGAACAACAGGAGATATCTATGCAACAGATGATTTTGGAGACAAAAATGTAGAACGTTATAATAAAGGAATGGAAGCGGTGCAGGCACTCTCTCAGGGTAAAATTGATGCAGTTATCATTGACCGTGAACCTGCAAAAGTATTTGTAAAAGAGAATACCGGGCTGAAGATTCTGGATGAAGCATATACGACAGAACAGTATGCTATTGCGGTTGCAAAGGGAAATACAAAGCTTTTGAATAATATCAATGCAGCACTTGCAGAACTTAAGGCAGATGGAACACTTGATAAGATCGTCAGCAAATACATTACCGCAGAATAATATAATGTGAGACAATGGAAGGGAAGAACCTGCGAGAGTAAGCTGCAGGTTCTTCCCTTTTCTTTTACTCGATTTTTTGCATATAATGGTGTAAAATGAATAAAAATGCAAGGCTGATATACGGAGTACGATTCCGAAAGAAAAACGGGGGAATTTGAATATATGTGGGAAAGTTTTAAAAGCTCTTTTATTCTCAATTTTGTGGAAGACAGTCGATGGAAATACCTGACGGATGGTCTTCTTGTTACATTGAAAATCACTTTTTTTGCGGTGCTGATCGGTATTTTACTTGGATTTACAGTTGCGATTATCAGAAATACCTACCAGAATACAGGTAAAATGAAAGCAGCAAACTGGGTATGCGGGTTGTATCTGACGATCATCAGAGGAACGCCGGTGGTAGTGCAGTTGATGATTGTGTACTTTGTCATTTTTGGCAGTGTAAGAATTGATAAGGCGCTGACGGCAATCCTTGCGTTTGGAATTAATTCAGGTGCATATCAGGCAGAGATTTTCCGTTCAGGAATTCAGTCTATTCCAAGGGGGCAGTTTGAAGCAGGCAGGAGTCTGGGCTTTAGTTATCAACAGACGATGCTCAAAATTATCATGCCACAGGCGATCAAAAATGTGATACCAACATTATGCAATGAATTTATTACACTTTTAAAAGAAACTTCCGTAGCAGGGTATATTGCATTGGAAGATCTGACCAAAGGCGGAGATATTATTCGCAGTCGGACCTATTCTGCATTCATGCCGCTTATGGCTGTTGCATTGATCTATTTGCTGATGGTTATTCTTTTGGAAAAGGGTGTTAAATATATTGAACGGAGGCTGAAGCAGAATGAACGATAAGATAAATGGCGAAAAAAAGCCTTTGATTCAGGTTCGGAATTTGTATAAAAAGTTTGAAAATAAGGATGTACTGAAAAATATTACAGTGGATATCAATGAGGGAGATGTGGTCTGTGTGATCGGACCATCCGGATCCGGCAAATCAACCTTTTTGAGATGTCTGAACAGACTGGAAGAACCCAGCGGCGGGCATATATTATTTGACGGAGAAGATATCTGTGACAGGCAAACTGATATCGATCTGCACCGTCAGAAAATGGGGATGGTGTTTCAGCAGTTTAATCTGTTTCCACATATGACAATCCTGGGAAATCTGACCGTTGCGCCGATGAGCCTGCAAAAAAAATCACAGGAAGAAGCAGAAGCCTATGCCATGCAATTGCTGACCCGCGTCGGACTGCAGGACAGGGCAGGAGACTATCCGAACCAGCTTTCAGGCGGACAGCAGCAGAGAATTGCGATTGTACGTGCGCTGTGCATGCAGCCGGAAGTGATGCTGTTCGATGAACCGACCTCTGCGCTGGATCCGGAAATGGTCGGGGAAGTATTGAATGTAATGCGGGATCTTGCAGCACAGAAGATGACAATGGTTGTTGTAACACACGAAATGGGTTTTGCGAGGGAAGTGGCTTCCAGAGTAATGTTTCTGGATGACGGAGACTTCCTGGAAGAAAATGCGCCTGCCGAGTTTTTTGGAAAACCGCAGAATGAGAGATTACAGAACTTTCTTGGGAAAGTTCTGTGATGATATAAATATTTTAAAAATAGATTTTGTTGCAATGTAATTATGTATTATAGTAATATTAAGAAAACAAATAGATAAATCCTGAATCAGGAGGGGATGAAAATATGAAGATTGAGAATATTAAAAATGTAAATGAGTTTTTTAAAGTAGTAGATTCCTGCAAGGGAAAAGTTGAACTTGTAACAGGAGAGGGAGATAGATTGAATCTCAGATCAAAGCTGTCTCAGTATGTATCACTTGCAAATGTTTTTTCGGATGGAAATGTCAGAGAACTTGAAATTGTTGCATATGAACCCGAAGATATCACGAAGCTGATTGATTATATGATGCAGAGTGGAAAGTAGTCAAAAACGAGAAAGTTAAAATAGAGAAGCTTCTTTATAGCTGATCAATCAGTTATGAAGAAGCCTCTTTTTTTTGCACATAAATTTTACCTCAATTTTGAAAATATAAAAAAATAATTAAATATTTATAAAGAAATAAGAAACAATAAGCTTAAAATAGCATGACAAGCGGTTTACAGAAACAGAAAATGTGGGGCCGTAGCGTTCATATTTATACTATGAATTAATTTATATACGTAATAAAATAAAACAAATGAGCTGTTGCGGAGGAAAGATCGCATGCCTAGACCTAAGATACATCAGGTTCGGTTAACGGATGAAGAAGTTAAAAAACTGAAACTGCTGATACGAAAAAAAGCAACTTCAAAAACAGTCAGTCTGCGCTGTCAAATCATTCTTGATATGGATGAAAACCATGGAAAGATGTTAACTTATGAACAATGCCGCAAAATTAATGGGGTATGTTATACAACAGTTTCCAACACGATCACGGGATATAAGAGATATGGAATCGATTACGTGACTTCTGTAAAACGAAGTGCAAATTCGGATAATGCAAGACGAAAAGTCGATGACGGAATAGAAGCAAGAATTATTGCACTTGCATGTGAACCGGTACCGCAGGGACATTCGAGATGGACACTCCGGCTGCTGGAAGAAAAAATGAAAGCGACAATGCAGGAAGCAGTTGGCAAAGACGCAATTCGAAGAACATTAAAGAAAGTGGATCTGGATCTGAAAGAAAATACAATACATATAAAAGAGGTAAACAAGGCAATTTGTAATAGATAAAGAGATAATACAAATTTGAAGGCGGGGGAAAAGAAATGAAAGAAAAGAGTAAACGAAGCAGTAGTATCATGGTCAAGATATTGGGTGGGTTTATGGGAGTAACCCTGATTGCAGTTGTTCTTCTGCTGTTCACACTGTCGCGGATTCACTCCATGGCAAACGATACCAGAACCCTTGATCAAACATATCTTCCATTGTATCAGCAAACAAATGAGGTAATTGTAAACGCTGAAAAGGAAGTTGCAGCGCTGCGTGGGTATGTTATTACAAAAAATGATACTTATCTTGAAAGCTTTACATCACTGAGTACAAAATCAGATAAAATAATTGATAATTTGATTAGTGCTTCCGTAACAGAGCAAGGTAAGCAGGTTAGTGTCGAAACAAAATCATTACATGATGCATATGTTAAAATCACTACAGATACACTGATTCCAGCAGTACAGGCAGGCGATGACAGTAAAGTGCTGGATATTATGAAAAATCAGATGACTCCGGCAGCAACTGCATTGGAAAATAAACTGACAGAATACCAGGGCCTTAGAGAGAAACAGATGGCAGATTTATTGGGAGCAGCATTTGAATCTGCAGCAATGACAGAAAGTATTATTATTTTTTCGTTAATCGGATTTGCGATTGCAGCAATTGCACTGAGTTTTCTGATCTCCAGAATGATTATCAAACCGATCAAGACGATGCAGAAAGAGCTGCTTGCAGCAGAAGCAAACAATGACCTGACGCTTCAGATCGATGTCAAGAGCAATGATGAAGTGGGTGAAATGGCGCAGGCACTTAACAGCTTTATGGATAAGATCCGCGGGTCAATCCGACAGGTATCTGAAAGCGCATTACAGGTGGATACATCCGTAACTTCCGTCAATAATAATATTGGCCGTCTGAACGGATATATTGAAGATATTTCTGCAACAACACAGGAACTTTCAGCCGGAATGGAAGAAACCTCCGCATCAACAGAAGAAGTAACGGCAACGGTAGAAGAGATTAGTAAAGCGGTACAGACTGTTTCAGAAAAGGCACAGGATGGTGCGACAACGGCCGAAGAGATTAATCACAGGGCTACTGAACTCAGAAGTAGTTTTGAAAAAGCACAGAAAGACAGTCATCAGGTTAGGGTTCAGGTACAGGCGAAACTGGAGAAATCACTGGAAGATTCCAAAGCTGTGGAAAAGATCAATGAACTGGCAAACGGTATTCTAAGCATCGCCAGCCAGACTAATCTGCTGGCACTGAATGCATCGATTGAAGCTGCAAGAGCAGGAGATGCAGGAAAAGGGTTTGCAGTTGTAGCCGGTGAGATTGGGAAACTGGCAGAAGAATCTACCAGGACTGTGAATCAGATGCAGGAAATCAACCAGCAGGTATTTGCTGCTGTAGGGAGTCTTTCTGATAATGCAAAAGAACTGATGCAGTTTGTCGAAGTAAATGTATCAGGAGATTATGATAAGATGCTCGAAGCAACTGCTGATTATAAAAATGATGCGAGTAAGATCAATGATATCGTTATGGAACTGAGTTCCATTTCAGAAGAGCTGCTTGCCTCTGTTGAAAATATCACAACTGCAATTTCGGGTGTTGCAACAGCAACCAATGAGGGTGCGGAAGGAACAAGCAATATTGCAGGGCGTGCAGGTGAATCAGCGCAGGAATCATCCAGAACCGTGAAAGAGACCGGAAAAGTGCAGAGTGAAGTAGAAAATCTGATGACGGCAGTTAATTCATTTCGGGTATAAAGTAGGGCCGGCAACCTTGGAGGAGTATGATTCTGCAAATAACGGATGAGATATTTCAGTATGTCATGGAACAAAAGGAATTTGAAGTCTATTATCAGCCTATTATCAGTATGGGTAAAGGCAGAATTACCGGAATAGAGGCTTTACTCAGAGCCTCTTATATGGGAGAACCGATTTCTCCGGAAGCACTTTTTACGTATGCAAAAATAACAAACCAGTCTTCTGAACTTGATTTTCTTTGTCATAAGCGTGCATTACAGGGATATGGCAAAGAAAATCAAGCGCTTTTGTTTATTAATCTGGAAACCTCTCTTATAAAAGAATATCTGGACAATTTTGATAACTTTCTTGAAAGAATGGATTCTTTTGGAATAGAAAGAGATTCTGTTGTTTTGGAAGTAAAGGAACAAAAGGCTGAGGATGACGGGCTTTTGGCAATTCTGTCCACAAAGTGTAAAAATGCAGGGCTTCTGATTGCACTGGATGATGTAGGATCCGGGCATGCCAGCTTTTCCAGAATCGTCAATGTGGAACCGGATGTGATAAAAGTAGATCGTTCTGTCATATCCGATATTGACAAAAGCTATCTGAAGCAGCAGGTACTGCAGGCAATCTGCGAAACGGCACAGAGCATCGGTGCAACGATCATTGCAGAAGGGACAGAAACCAGGCAGGAAGTGTTAACCTGTATGTTCTGTGGAGTGGATTGGTTTCAGGGCTTTTATTATGACAAAGCAATAAAAGCGGAAGAAATCGGCAATCGATCTTATCTTTTGAAATGCAGAAAATTGTCGGAAATTTGCAGAAAAGAAGAGGAACAAAAAATCGAATTCTGTTCCGGCGAGATCAGAAAATTCAAGTGTATTTTTCAAAGATTTATGGATGGAATTCCAATAAATAATCAAAGTGATATGACATCCTATATAAATGGGTTTGCTGAAAAAAGTGATCGGATCGAAGAAATATATATTTTGCGGGAAGACGGGATGCAGGTTTCGGAGGCGGTTATGAATCCGAATATTATAATTCGGAATCGGAAAATGTTTTCTGCACCCAGAAAAGGAGATTATCATATATCCAAGCAGTACTATTATATGGTAGTGCACCGGCTCGGTAAAACATATGTCAGTAACATTTATATTTCCTGTGCGACAGGAAATTACTGCAGAACGTTATCTTCTTCCTGTGAAATAGATGGTAAAATATATATCCTTTGTATCGATTTTATTCAGGAAAGGCTGCAAAAAGATAAAATAGTGGGATGCAGCGCCTATCGGAAACGGTGATGTAAAAGTAACGGTAAGGGATACGGCTACCGGAAATACGATTTAAAAGAAAGAAAACCGACTACCGGATATTGGCAGTCGGTTTTCTTTCTGATTCTAATTTGAATATTCTGTACGGCTATTCATGAAGTGTGACTTCTTCAATGGGAAGTGTAAAACGGAAAACAGTCCCTTTTGGTTTGTTGTCCAACACGATGATCGTACCCTTATGCGCAGTGATTACCGATTTGCAGAGTGCAAGCCCCAACCCCATACTGCGCCTGCTGTCTACGATTTTGGGGGTTGCCGTATAGAACATATCAAAAATTCTTGGTTTTTCTTCATCGGTAATACCGGGACCATCATCCGCGATTTCAGTAACCAGCATTTTGCCTTTTGGATAGGTGCTGATCGTAATCGTAGAACCTGGTGCAGTGTATTTGACCGCATTATCCACAATATTGATAATTACCTGAATGATCAGACGGGCATCCATCCGGGCAAGAATAAAGCTGTCTTCCTGCTGTACAATAATATGGTGTTCCGCTTTTTTTCTGCTGATATGGCGTAAGGCCTCTGCAATGACTTCTTCCATCAGTTCCGGTTTCAAACGCAGACCGATACTTCCGTCTTCAATCCGGGTCACTGCAAGCAGGTTTTCCACAAGGTTGATCAGCCACAGGGAATCATCATAGATATCCGTGTACAGCTGCTTTTTCTTATCATCCGGAATCAGGTCCCCGCTACTGAGTAAAATGCCGGCATTCCCGGAGATGGAGGTCAGCGGCGTACGCAGATCGTGGGAAATTGCACGCAGAAGATTGGCCCGTAACTGTTCATTTTTGGCAAGGATCGCGGCCTGCTCTTTTTCTGTTCTGGTCTGCTCATTTTGAAGTGCCATGGCACATTCTCCTAAAATGGACAGCAGAATGCTGTTTTCAAAGGGATCAAAATGACTGTCTTTCATTACGATACCAATCACAGCATATACATGGCTTTCGATTCGTACGGCAAGATACATGCACTGCGCGCTGGAAAGCGTATCGGTGGCTGCTCCTGCACGCTTGTTATTATGAAATACCCAGTTTGCCACGGCCTGTTCATTTTCTGTCAGGTACTGCTCAGGATGCTGCGCTCCCTGTACAGAAAAAAATATGGGATCTTCCAGAACGCCGTTTTGGGAAGGATAAAAAACAATATCCCGCTGTAAAAGGCGCTGTAACTCGTTTGCCGTAACGGCAATGATCTCTGAACGGTTAGCAGCTTTTTGAAGAGACTGATTGGTGTCAAACAGTACCCGTGTACGGCTGGCAGACTGGGCAGACTGCTTTGCCTGATTCTTAATCCGCAGCGCAAGATTACTGGTAATCAGACCTGCGATGAACATGATCAGAAAAGTAATCAGATAGTCGGGGTTATAAACATTTAGCGTAAAACGCGGTTCGGTATAGAAGAAATTGAAAACAAGCACGCTGATAACAGAATAAGCGATGCTGTAAAACTGCCCGCCTGTAATAATTGCGGTAATTAAAACGCCCAGAATATATATCGTAATAATGTTGGCTTCACCAAGTCCCAGATGATAAAATACTAATCCGATAGCGGTGGCGGAAAACAGCATCCCCATGCTTTTTAGAAAATCGTAAATCTGAAGAGGCTTTTTTACTTTGGGATTACCTGCGTAAAATTCATGGGAAGACAGATCCGGAATAATATAGATATCCAGACCCGGCGCATATTCTGTCAGTTTTTCTGTCAGAGGCTGTTTGCTGAAAAGACCATGGTGTCTTGCATTAAATCGTCCAACGACAATTTTGGATACGCCCGACAAACGCGCAAACTCTGCTATTTGAAAAGCAACATCTTCTCCGTAACTGGTCTCTATTGTGGCACCAAGCTGCTGCGCCAGATGTGTGTTATCTCTTAGCCTTGTTTTGTTTGTATCGCTCATGGCTGAGAAATCAGGAGTTTCTACAAAAAGAGCCGTCAGTCTGCCATGAAAAGCCTGTGCCATTCTTGCTGCAGTACGGATGATTTTGGCATTGGTGGGAGAAGAAGACAGGCAAACCAGGACATGTTCATCCGTATAATAATTGGCACCGTTTTGAATTTTGCCTGATTCTGCAACCCGGTTCACTCTGTCTGCGCAACGACGCAGGGCAATCTCCCGAAGCGCAGTCAGATTCTGCAGACTGAAAAAATGATCCAGCGCACGCCTGGCCTGTTCTGCACGATAGATTTTGCCTTCATTCAAACGCTCAATCAGTTCTTGCGGCTCTATATCAACCAGCTTTACCTGTGCGGCTTCATCAAATATATCATCGGGAATACGTTCCCGCACGGTGACCCCGGTGATTGAGGCAACAATATCACAGAGACTTTCAATATGCTGCACATTGATTGTTGTATAAACATCAATTCCTGCGCGAAGCAGTTCTTCCACGTCCTGATAACGTTTTTTGTGTCTGCTTCCCGGGGCATTGGTATGGGCAAGTTCATCAACCAGAATGAGCTGCGGTTTCCTTTTGAGTGCAGCAGCGACATCAAATTCGGCGACATTTATTCCATCTGACGAGATATGCTGCAGGGGAACCTGTTCCAGACCGTTGACAAGCGCCTGTGTCTGCGGCCGGGAATGCGGCTCCACATAACCGATTACCACATCAATGCCGTGCTGCCTCGCACTTTGGGCAGCTTTCAGCATGGCATAGGTTTTACCGACACCGGCAGCGTATCCGAAAAAAATCTTCAGATTTCCGGTTTGTTCTTTTTCGTCTTCAGACTGAATTGCCCGCAGTAATTCGTCCGGATTTGCCCTTGGTGTTTCCATCTTAACTCCTTTTTATAATATACCATCCAACATCAGGTTCACTTTTAGTACATTTACGGTTTTTTCTCCGAAAACACCCAAAAATCTGCCGCTGGTACATTTTGCGATTATTTTCCGTACGTTGGCTTCGGATTTACCACTTGCAGCAGCGATTCTTGCAACCTGGTATGCAGCTGCGGCAGGAGAAATGTGCGGATCCAGACCACTCCCGGAGCAGGTAACCAGATCAACCGGAATGGGAGTTTTACCCATTTGCGGATCTGCATCGTGCAGCAGCTTGACTCTGTCACGAATCAGGGAAGCGTATGCATCACTTGTGGGGGCGAGATTGGAAGGAGAAGAGTAGAGCAGCACTTTTCCGTTTGCATCTTTATAGGTAGTAACATCCAGATCCATGATTCTGCCCCACATGTGTGCATTATCTGTATCATACTGGCCCAGCAGTTCACTTCCATATTTGATTCCGTTTACTTCTATGATACTGCCGTTTGCCTGAGCGGGGAAAAAAAGCTGGGAAAAAACAGTAACAATACCGGTATAAAAAACACCACACAATATTGTAAAAATCAGCAAAAAAGCTGCAGCTTTTGGCAGTATGTTCTTTATCATATTCATAATCTATTCCTCCATTCCGAATTCAGAACCGTTTACGCCATACCGCATGCGGTCAGAATCAGATCAATCAGTTTTACGAAGATAAATGGTGCGGCAAGTCCGCCAAGACCATAGACTAACAGGTTACGGCGAAGCAGCTTTCCAGCTGAAACTTCACGGTATTTTACCCCTTTGAGTGCCAACGGAATCAGTGCGATAATAATCAGTGCATTATAGATAATGGCAGAGAGAACGGCACTTTGGGGAGAAGTCAGCTTCATGATATTAAGTGCTGCAAGTCCCGGATATAGTCCGACAAAAAGAGCAGGTATAATGGCAAAGTATTTTGCAAGATCATTTGCAATGGAAAAAGTGGTAAGGCTGCCTCTGGTCATAAGAAGCTGTTTGCCGATCCGTACGATATCAATCAGTTTGGTTGGGGAAGAGTCCAGATCCACCATATTGCCGGCTTCTTTAGCGGCCTGTGTACCGGTATTCATGGCAACTGCCACATCAGCCTGTGCAAGAGCGGGGGCATCATTGGTGCCGTCTCCCGTCATGGCAACAAGATGACCTTTTGCCTGAAAATCGCGGATCATGGCAAGTTTTCCCTCAGGAGTTGCTTCTGCAAGGAAATCATCGACCCCGGCTTCTGCGGCAATTGCAGCTGCAGTAAGTGGGTTATCTCCGGTGATCATGATGGTTCGGATTCCCATTTTTCGCAGATCTGCAAATTTCTCCTGAACACCTTCTTTGATAATGTCTTTTAAATATATGACACCGAGAATTTTGTGATCCATTGCGACAACCAAAGGGGTACCGCCCTGTTTGGAAATACTGCTGACAACGCGCTGACAGTCTGGCGTATAGGTGCCTCCGGCATCTTCTACATAGCTGCGTACCGATTCGGATGCACCTTTACGGATTTCATGCCCGTTGTAATCAACACCGCTCATACGTGTTTTTGCAGTAAAAGGAATAAACGTCATTTTTTTATCGGATAGCGTTCTGCCACGCAGTCCATAATTTCTTTTGGCAAGAACAACAATACTGCGACCTTCCGGAGTCTCATCGGCAAGAGAAGACAACTGCGCCGCATCGGCAAGCGCTTCTGCTGCTGCGCCGTCCACAGGAATGAATTCACACGCCTGCCGGTTACCCAGTGTGATGGTACCTGTTTTGTCCAGCATCAGAATATCCACATCTCCGGCTGCTTCAATGGCACGTCCTGACATGGCAAGTACGTTTGCTTCATTGAGCCTGCTCATTCCGGCAATTCCGATTGCTGATAAAAGTGCGCCAATTGTTGTCGGGGCAAGGCATACCAGCAGGGCAACCAGTGTAGTTACAGAAGTGGGATTGGAAATGCCCGCAAGTTTTGCAGAAAATGCGGAATAAGCATAAAGCGATAGTGTGACAAGTATGAAAATCAGAGTCAGTGCGATCAGGAAAATCTGCAATGCAATTTCATTGGGGGTTTTTTTGCGGGCAGCGCCTTCTACCATGGAAATCATCTTATCCAGAAAGCTTTCACCGGCTTCACTTGTAACACATATGACGATCTGATCAGATAATACCATTGTTCCGCCGGTAACAGCACTCCGGTCACCTCCGGCTTCCCGGATAACGGGGGCAGATTCACCGGTAATAGCACTTTCATCTACGGAAGCGGCACCTTCTACAACTTCTCCGTCAGCGGGAATCAGTTCACCTGCATCTACAATGACCAGATTGCCTTTTTTCAAAAGTGCAGAAGATATTTCCGTTACAGCACTCTTTTGTTCCGGAGAAGGAATCAGATGCGCGGTTACGTCTTTACGGGATGCACGGAGTGCATCTGCCTGTGCCTTGCCACGTCCTTCTGCAATGGCTTCGGCAAAATTAGCGAACAGGCAGGTAAACCATAAAATGATCGTGATGGAGAATGTATATTCGGATGGTGCGTCCGAAATTCCAAAAAGGGAAACAATCCAGAGAATGCTGGTCAATATGGCCGAGAGGTAGACGAGCATCATAACAGGATTCTGAGCCTGTGTTTTGGGAGACAGCTTGATAAATGAATCTTTGATTGCTCTGCCAATCATTTTTTTACTGGCAAAGCTTTTTTTTGATTTTACAGACATATTACAATTCCCTCCTTAAAACATGCGTTGAAAATATTCTGCAATCGGTCCAAGTGCAAGTGCCGGGAAGAAACTCAGCGCACCGATGAGCAGAATGACGAAAATAAGCAGAAAAACAAACATGGCATTTGTCGTAGAAAGTGTTCCGGCAGTTATTGCGATTTTCTTTTTTTCGGCAAGTGAGCCTGCAATGGCTAGCGTACCAATAATGGGAAGAAAACGGGCCAGAAGCATAACAAGACAAATTATAATATTCAGAAATACAGTATTTGCATTAAAACCTGCAAAAGCAGAACCATTATTTCCACCGGCTGAAGTAAATGCATACAGAAGCTCGGAAAAGCCGTGCGCACCGGTATTATGAAGACTATCCATTACCTGTGGAACAAGAGCTGCTATTCCGCTGCCGATCAGGATTGAAACCGGTGTGGCAAGACAGATCAGTACCGTCCATTTCATTTCATAAGGTTCTATTTTCTTACCCAGAAATTCAGGCGTTCTTCCAACCATCAGCCCTGCAATAAAAACGGTCAGGATTGCAAAAGCAAGCATACAGTACAGCCCGCATCCAACGCCCCCGAAGATAACTTCTCCGAGCTGAATCTGCAGCATCAGCATCATGCCGGAGAGTGGAGTGTAACTGTCATACATGGAGTTAACAGAGCCGTTTGAAGCGGCTGTAGTAAAGGCGGCCCAGATAGAAGAAGAGGCAATTCCAAAACGCGTTTCCTTGCCTTCCATATTTCCACCGGCCTGATTAACGGTTCCCATATATACCGCATCGTTCTGCGTAAGCTGCGGAGTACCTTTTTGTTCACTGAAACCGATGACACACATTGATACGAGCAGCATCAAAAACATTGCGGTGAAAATTGCAATTCCCTGTTTCTTATTATGGATTGCAGAACCAAAAGAAAAACAGAGCGCAGCAGGAATCAAAAGGATGGAGAGCAGTTCCAGAAGATTTGTGTAGGCATTTGGATTTTCAAAAGGATGTGCTGAATTGACACCCATGTAGCCGCCGCCGTTTGTACCTGTCTGCTTAATTGCAATCTGACTCGCTGCCGGTCCCATCGGGATAAATTCATCGGTAACGATCTCTGCTCCGGTAACGGCTTTACCATTTACCGTGACCGTATTTTTCTGGCTGTCAATCACAGCATCCTTTAATATGGTTCCATCTGAACTGATCGCAACCGGTTCCAGTAAATGAACAGTTTGACTGTGATCCAGATTTTGAATTACACCGCCTCCGACAAGGCAAAGCGCGAGGACAAGATTCAAAGGAATCAGAATATGAATGATAATGCGTGTGATATCAACCCAGAAATTGCCGATTCCGGTTTCTTTGGTGCGGGTAAAACCACGAATCAGGGCAAACAGAACAGCAATTCCGGCAGCTGCGGAAACAAAGTTCTGTACAGTCAGTCCCAAAGCCTGTGTCAGGTAACTCATGGTTGATTCACCCGAATAAGCCTGCCAGTTGGTATTGGATACAAAACTGGCACTGATATTAAAGGCCAGCGGCCAGGAAATGCCAGGCAGTTTCTGTGGATTCCCCGGCAATACACCCTGCAGTAGTTGCAGAATAAATAAGAAAACAAATCCGACGGCAGAAAAAATCAGCACGGAAAAAAGATATTTTTTCCAGTGCATATCTTCGGATTCGCTGACACCTGTGATCCGGTAGATCCATTTTTCTATGGGAGTCAGCATTTTTGAGAGAAAAGTTTTTTCTCCGTACATGACTTTTTTAATGTAGGTACCCAGTAAAACGGCAAGGGTAACCAAAATGATCAGATAAAGAAAATATTGGATAAAACTTTGCATCATGTTTTATCGCCTCCTGTTTTTTGATAAAACTCAGCATACATTTACCGGGATGAAGATGGTATAAATATGCGAGCTGGGATATTAAGACCGGATAAATACTGTTTAAAGTTGCGGCGGGCAGTTTTTTCAAGCAGCATTTGATGAAATAACGGTGATATACGGCAGAATCGATGCTTTTGCACTGAAATAATGCTAAAATGAACGGAGCCAGGCAAGTGAATACCCTTTTATGTTCGGGGTTTTAAAAAATGTACTTTATACAAGGCAGGAAGGAAAAAAGATAAAAATGAAAATTGTGGCTGCAGAAATTGACAGTGTTGGAAATGATATTGATTACGGTATTCTGAAAGATTTTGGGAATGTGATTTTTTATCCGGATAAAATCACGGAGGAAAATGCAGAAAAAAGATTGGACGGAGTTGAGATACTGGTTATTAACAAAAGTGGAATTACGGAGAATATTCTTGAAAAAGCACCCGATCTGAAGCTGATCTGCGAATTCGCGACAGGATTTGATAATATTAATATTCTGGCCTGTACGCAGAAGGGTGTAAAGGTAGCTAACGTTGTTGACTATTCCTCTGCTTCAGTTGCACAGCATACTTTTGCCATGTTTTTCTATTTGCAGGAGAATCTGCGTCATTATGATGATTTTGTCAAAAGCGGAGCATATGGAGCGCAGAAACATTTTTCCTGCCTTGACAGGCCATTTTCCGAGCTGGAGGGACAGACATGGGGAATTGTCGGTATGGGTAATATCGGAAAACGAGTTGCTAAGGCAGCACAGGCGTTTGGCGCAAAAGTGATTTTCTATGCTTCTTCGGGCTACAGTGATTGCAGAGAATATGAGCAGGTGTCTTTTGAAAAGCTTCTGACAGAATCGGATATAATCTCCTTGCATTGTCCTTTGACAGACAGAACCAGGAACCTGATGAACAGAGAATCATTTTCCAAAATGAAAAAAACGGCATATCTGATCAATGTAGCAAGAGGCGCGGTTGTAAATGAGCAGGATCTTTATGAAGCACTGACCAAAGACAGGATTCGGGGAGCCGGATTGGATGTTCTTGGAATAGAGCCGATTGCACCGGGTAACCTTCTAACAACAATTATAGACAGCGGGAAACTTCTGATCACGCCGCATATGGCATGGGCAAGCACACAGGCAAGAACAAGGTGTGTTGTGCAGGTCGGAGAAAACATACGGGCATACGCAAACGGAATAAATCGAAATATTATTAACTGAATTTTTGAACAATTCTGGGATAAAATATGCCAAAAAGCTGCAAAAAAGCATTGGTTTGCAGGTTGACCCTGCGAAGATATCTCTTTATAATGGACATGTTAAGCATTTGTTAAGACGAGAATATAATAAAGTGAGGAAGAGAGTGGGAATGTTGAAAAAAGTATGTAAGTGGCTTATGGCTGCGGCGGTAACATTGGGGATCATGGCAGCAGTTACTGTAATGCCTGGCGCAGGAATCAGAGCCGAAGCAGCAGGAGCTGTTGGACAGGGAATCGATGTTTCATCCTACCAGGGAATGATCAACTGGCAGGCAGTTAAGAACAGCGGAGTTACATTTGCATTTGTAAGAGTTGGAACATCCCAGACGATTGATACGCAGTACATAAATAATCTCCAGGGAGCGGCAGCAGCGGGAATCAGGACCGGCGTATATTTCTATACTTATGCGACGACACCGGAACAGGCGGCTAATGAGGCAGCACTTGTATTACAATTGATTGCGCCATACCAGGTATCTTTCCCGGTTGCGATTGATATAGAGGCACAGGCGCAGGCAGCACTGCCGCCACAGCAGCTGCAGGCAATTGCAAATGCTTTTTGTACTACCATTGGTTCAGCAGGATACTATCCGATGGTATATGCAAGCCGCAACTGGTTTGTCCAGAAAATTGGGGATGTGGCATGGGATAAATGGGTTGCACAGTATAATTCAGCGTGCAGCTATCCAGGAGCTTATGGTGTATGGCAATATACCAGCAGCGGTGCTGTAAACGGAATCAGCGGACGTGTGGATATGAATTATCTGTTTATGAATTATGCTGCGATTATTATTCCGCAGGGGTTTTCAACCAGAAACGGTGTTACATATTATTATAGCAATTATCGCTGGCAGAAGGGGTGGATCACGGACAATGGCGGATTGTATTATTGCGGCCTTGACGGAGCACTTCAGACAGGCTGGTTCACGGATGGTGTATTTAATTATTACCTGGATCCCACACAGGGAGGCAAGGCATCGGTGGGATATACAGCGGTTGCGGGAAAGCAGTATTTCTTTAATCCAGCAGGTGCCATGCAGATGGGACTTCTTCCTGTCGGAACACAGATCATGTATTTTGGCGCAGATGGTGCTGCAGTAAAGGGATTTGTAACACTTCCGGACGGAATCCGGTATTTTGGTGATGACTATGCCATGGTAGCAGGGCTTCAGACAATCAACAAAAATCTGTATGACTTTAATGCAGGCGGCATTATGCAGGTTGGCATGCAGGCATTGGATACAGGACTGTATATGTTCGGAGCAGACGGTGCTGCAGTAAAAGGATTCTTTACAAATACGGATGGCAAGATCTATTACTTTGGTGATAATTTTGCAGCGGTTACAGGGCCACAGGTCATTAACAAAGCGCATTATATGTTCAATGCTGACGGATCCATGTTTGCAGGATGGCTTGGAGATCTGCCGAACAGATCCTATTATAAGGCAGATGGAACGATGGCAACCGGATGGAATGCAATCGATGGATTATCCTATTACTTTGACAGTAATGGTTTGCTTCAGACAGGGCTTCTGACAATTAAAAAAGATGGAACCTATTATCTGGATGTTGACGGACATCAGGTTGTTGGATTTGTTCAGATCGGAGCAGGCTTCTACTACTTTGATCCGGCAACAGGCAAGATGGTCACAAAAGCGACAATTAATATTGCAGGACTTGACTGTACCTTTGACAAGACGGGACTTCTGGTTGCACCGGCAGGGCTTGTTCCTCCGGTTATTGCGGCAGTTGCACCGCAGTAAGTGTATATAGAATGGTATGATGAGGTGATGAGATGAATCTGGAAGATGCCAGAAAAAAACTGGAGAAATATGGACAGCAGCACGTACTGCGATATTATGATGAACTGAGTCCGGAACAGCAGGAAAGCCTGCTGAAGCAGATCGATGACACAGATTTTTCTGTTTTACAGAAATGCTGTGAACTTGGAAAGGCAGGCGGGAGAGGCAGATTTTCTCCGCTTGCGGCTATGCAGCTGGATGAAATTGCTTTAAACAAGGACGAATATATGCAGCTGGGAGTTCAGACAATCCGCGCCGGTAAAGTGGCAGCGGTTCTTCTGGCAGGCGGAATGGGTACACGTCTGGGTTCTGATAATCCAAAGGGCATGTATGATATCGGATTGACCAGACCGGTGTATATTTTTCAGAGAATTATTGAGAATCTGCTGGATACCGTTCAGCAGACAGATTTCTGGATTCATCTTTTTATCATGACCAGTGATAAAAATCATGAGGCGACAGTCAGCTTCATGAAAGAACACGATTATTTTGGCTATCGCGCAGACAGAATTACATTCTTTAAACAGGATATGGCTCCGGCATCCGATTATAAGGGACGGGTATATATGGAGAGCAAAGACCGTATCTCTACTTCTCCAAACGGAAATGCAGGATGGTTTTCTTCTATGCTTAAAGTCGGGCTGGATGCTGCGCTTCATGCAGAAGGGATTGAATGGATTGACGTTTTTTCAGTGGATAATGTATTACAGCGAATTGCAGATCCGTGTTTTGTCGGCGCAACCGTCTCCAGACAGGTTGCCGTAGGATCCAAAGTGGTACGCAAAAATGCACCGGACGAAAAGGTCGGTGTAATGTGCCTGGAGGATAAAAAACCATCCATTGTAGAGTATTATGAACTTTCTGATGAAATGATGAATGCAAAGGATGAAAAGGGTGATCCGGCTTACAATTATGGCGTCATTCTGAATTATCTCTTTAATGAGCCGGCGCTTGAACAGATTGCCAGGAAAGAGCTTCCGC
Organism: Butyrivibrio sp.; assembly: GCA_017996845.1. The sequence goes on along the minus strand of JAGOGF010000004.1, from coordinate 2,720 downwards.
TTCATGTTGTGGAAAAGAAAATTTCTTATTTGGATGAAAATGGGGAATTGATCAAACCGGAACAGCCCAATGGCTGTAAATTTGAACAGCTGGTACTGGATATGATTCATGAACTTGACAGCTGTTTGCCCTTTGAGGTGGTAAGAGAACATGAATTTGCACCGATTAAGAATAAGACCGGTGTGGATTCAGTAGAGTCTGCCCGGGAATTGTGCCGGATGAATCACATTGCATTATAAATAGGGAAAGTTAACATTTTGACATGTATGTGCAACATTAGAAACTTCCAGTAATGCAGAAATTTGCATACAATTATATGCATGGGATTAACAAATAACTTTGTTGACTGTGCAGCAAAAGTGCTGCGGGAAAGAGGCTTATATGACGATTCTGGTAACAGGCGGAGCAGGATATATCGGCAGTCATACGGTAGTGGAACTGCAGAGCGCCGGCTATAACGTTGTGGTAGTGGATAATCTTGCAAATGCAAGTGAAAAGGTTATTGGCAGAGTTGAAAATATTACAGGTAAGAAAGTACCTTTTTATAAAGCAGATATCCGCGACCGTGGTGCTTTGGAAGAAATTTTTGCAAAAGAAAAGGTGGATGCTGTTATTCACTTTGCAGGTCTTAAAGCAGTAGGAGAGTCAGTATCAAAGCCGTGGGAGTATTATGAAAACAATATCAGCGGAACATTGACACTGGTAGATGTGATGCGGAAACATAATGTGAAGAATATTATTTTCTCATCCTCCGCAACAGTTTACGGAGATCCGGCGTTTGTTCCGATTACAGAGGAATGTCCGAAGGGACAGTGCACCAATCCTTACGGGTGGACCAAATCCATGCTGGAGCAGGTTCTGACAGATATACAGAAGGCAGATCCGCAGTGGAATGTTGTGCTGCTTCGCTATTTTAATCCAATTGGAGCACACAAAAGCGGAACAATCGGTGAAAATCCGAACGGCATTCCGAATAACCTGATGCCTTATATTACACAGGTTGCAGTTGGTAAGCTGAAGAGCCTCAATGTATTTGGAAATGATTATGATACACCGGATGGAACAGGGGTAAGGGATTATATCCATGTGGCAGATCTTGCAGCAGGACATGTAAAGGCCCTGAAGAAGCTGGAACCGGGCAGTGGACTGAATATTTATAATCTTGGAACAGGTGTAGGTTACAGCGTACTGGATATAGTAAAGAATTTTGAAGCTGCAACGGGAGTAAAGATTCCTTATGAAATAAAGGGAAGAAGAGCAGGCGATATTGCAACCTGTTATTCCAGTGCAGATAAAGCTTATCGGGAACTCGGCTGGAAGGCACAATATGATATCAAAGATATGTGTGCAGATTCCTGGAAATGGCAGAGCATGAATCCAAATGGATATGAAGAATGAACATTTGATTGTCAAATAAAGGAAAAGACTGTTATTATGAGAGGGAGTCCTGTCATATAACAGTCTTTTTCAATGGCTAAATATTCAAATATTTTTATGCAATATACAGATACATGCATAGAAAATGGCAGATACTGCCGGCCATGACGAACAGATGAAAAATTTCATGAGAACCAAAATCAGCGTGATGGGAATTGAAAACAGGAAGTTTAAGAGCATAGATAATTCCGCCAACTGTGTAAATGATTCCACCGGACAGAAGCAGTGCAAAAGCACCTGACTGCATGGAACTGATCAGCTGCCCAAATACTGCAACGCAGGCCCATCCCATTGCAATATAGATCAGTGAAGAAAACCATTTTGGACAACTGATCCACAGAATATTGGTGAGCATTCCCAATGCTGCAAGCCCCCAGATGATTCCAAGAAGCTGATATCCATTCCTGCCGCCCAGAACAATCATGCAAATGGGGGTATAAGATCCTGCGATCAGAACAAATATCATCATATGATCAATTTTCTGAAAAATTCGCAGAATGCCTGCGGGAACACAAATGGTATGATAAAGGGCACTTGCACCATATAATAAGACCATGCTGAGCATGAATATACTCATAGCCATCAGACTGGTACGGGAAGATGAACTTGCCTTTACCAGTAGAAGTGTTGCTGCAGGAAAGGCGGCCATCATGGTAAAAAAATGTGTTAATGCACTACCGGGTTCACGAATTGTCAGTGTCATAGCTCCTCCATATATGTAGTATTAAAAACTATGTGATATGATTTTAAATACTACAACCATAAAAAACAAATGTCAAGACTGAGAGGTAAAAAATGTTTCGTATATGGGTTAGACTGATCAGAGATAATCATCTGATCCGGGATACAGTTATCTGTGATAATACGGCAGATACTCGTACACATAAAGTGATGAATGCTATAGAAAGCGCATGCTATGAGCTTGATTTGGGCAAGCCGATCTGGCTGCAGGCGGCGGTAAATGATTTTAAACTGCACGGCAAATGCCGTTTTACAAAAGACAGTTTTATTGAAGAGATTTCATTTGATTATATGGAAATTCAAATTATTGAAGAATAAAAATGATTGATTTCGGGATGCGATAAAAAGGTACCTTTTTTGCTATGGTAAAAACACATTTTCGTCACAAATCCCTATTATACTGATGATAATATAAACTAGAAAGGGGTATTTGATTATGTACGAAGACAACCAGGGTACAGATAATCAAAACAGTCAGGCAAATTATTCAGACAGCAATGGAAATGACCATACACCACAGAATAATGTGGGTTCAGATATGA
>JAGOGF010000092.1 GCA_017996845.1 Butyrivibrio sp. | reverse complement strand
TTTCATAAAAAGCTTTTCCTTCTTTGTATTTATCCTCCGGAATATTATTCCAAAACTGCGTATTACCCATTTGTTTTTGCCTCGAATGAACCTTTGGACAGATTCAAAAATGTCCACTCAGATTCCCGTATATCTATTTGATAATCAAGGCTATTTTACCAGTAAATGCAGTTTCTGACAAATGCTTCCTGCTTCCCTTCAAAGCGTAATATATCCTCATATTTCCTCAATTTTATCCTGAAAACCGGTTGTACGAAGCTGCCGCACATATTCGAGCGGATTCATACACATATATTCTCTGAACTTCCTTGTAAAATGGGCCTGATCATAATAACCCTCTTCTATGGCAAGCTCTGTCAGCGTTGTATACTTCTTTTCCTTCATTCGAAAAAGAATTCTCTGCAAACGCACGATTTCACTGTATTCTTTTGCACTAAGCGCCATTTTTTCCTGAAAAATATGATTAATATATCTTTTTGAAAAATGAAATTCTTCCGCAATTTCACTGATTGATTCCAGTCCTCTTTTTTCTGCAATATATGCTTTCATCCCCTGCAGTATAATCTCTTTGGGTTCGGGGAAAATGGGATCGCTGTTTCCTGTAAAAGCATTCAGGATCTTTACTCTCTTTTCAAAACTTTTCGCTTCAGAAAGCTGTTCTCTGTACGCTTTGATTACAGGGATCGCATCAATGTCCGCCGTCGCATCTGCAATTTCCTGTGGCGCACAGCGCATCCTGGATACGAACTCATCCTGATAAATGCGTATTCCAAAATATTCCTTTTTGTCCGGTGTGAATATCTGCGGACTTCTGGCTGTACCATATACTTTTGCACTCATCCCACTCTCATCATAGCCGAAAAGAACATTTACACAGCCATCCGGAATGATCATGCAGCTTCTATTTTTTTCCTGATTGACTCCGAATGCATATAAGTGCGATATTCCGTTGTGAAAGCACCGGTATTGTATGAATTTGTCTGTGCCGAATACAAAATACGGCTGCATGGTAAGCAAATCCTTTTTCATACTTTCCTCCGTTACAGGCTTTCTGATACCTGTCCTTTATAACGGTTTTACGTTTTCCTGATATGTATCATATTTATCTTTTTGTAAAAAAAGATGCAGAGAGTTTTGCCTCTCTGCATCTTTACAGGAATTATAGATGCATTTTTTCTGCAAGTCAATATCTTTTGTTTCGGAAATTTTATTGTGCTTTTGCGTCTGCTGATGTCAGATTTTCACTGGCAATTACCGTATCCATAAATCCGCTTGCGGAATCGTTGACCAGATTCATATCTATCGGTTCAAACGGGCGTACTTTCATCACACCGCAGACCCAGATAAATGCGTATGCCACCAGCATCAGAAATATCACAGCAAAGATTTCAAATATACGGATTCTGGAAGCACCGGAATCTATGTGCCAGAACATATATATATTTCCCAGAATACCGACAATTTGTGGAATTCCCCACAAAGTTAATTTACTGTTTCTGGGTGCCTCCGGATATTTTTTCCGCAGGATCAGCACCGTCGCATGTATCATGCAATATGTAACCAGCCAGAAGCAGGAAGCTGCCAGAACGATAAACGTTATTCCGTTTGTGTTCGCCAGATTGGAAATAACCAGAACAGCATCCAGTACTCCCATCATAATGAGTCCATTAATCGGCGCATTGTGCTTATTTACTTTAGACAATACGGAAGGCATCAGTTTCTCTTCCGACATTCCCTGCAGAATTCTGGAAGTGGATGCGAACACTGTGTTCATGGTACTGACTGCTGCCAAAATGGTGACAAACCCCATCCAGTACTTCCCTGCTGTTCCAAGCAGATTCATCGCATAAGTCATATGCGGCGTTCCATTCGGATCTGCCGCAAGTGTTGCAAGGTTGACATAATTTGTCATCCCAAGTCCCAGAATTGCCTGCACACCGAATAAAAGCAATAATCCCAGCATCATGGACAAAAACACATCTCTTCTCGGATTCTTCATATCTTTTGCAACCGGAATAACAAATTCCACTCCGATAAACAGCCAGAATGCCAGTGCGGCAAGACCCATGACATTTCCGGTTCCTGCTACAGAAGGCTGTGACTGCATGGCTGGCGTAACAACGCTTCCTGTTCCAAGATGAAGCATACCGATCAGACCGAGCATGATCATGGAACCGATCAGAAGAACGACCACAATATTCTGGATTCTGGAAAAAATGTCTACCCCAAAACAGTTGATCACAAAGAAAACTGCAAGCACACCCAGCGAAACGATCCGATTATCCATTCCCGGAAAAAACAACTGACAAAGAACATTTCCGCACATGGTAAGCTCTCCTGTTGATGCGAGCACCATTGTGATTACATATGCCGACACATTCCCGATCAGTGAAGGAACAGGTCCCAGTCCGGCCAGAAGATATTGCCCGGTTCCACCATCCACATTCGGCATAATACTGTTAAGTTCGGCAAAGCTGATTGCAATAAACATATTCAGGATCATAACAACGAACAACGGAAGGATAAATGCTTTTCCCGCAAGTCCCATTCCCGTTCCCAGTGATACCAGACAACTGGTTGCTACAATCAGTCCTACGGTTACAGAGATTCCGTCAAAAAGTGATAATTTTTTCATAATCTGCCTCCTTCTTTATTGCTTTTTCTGTCTTTGGACGAAAAGAGCGAGGACATTATGCGTCCTCGCTCTTACTTACCTGCTTCTCCAACCAAAAGATATTATTCTTCAGAACAGGTATGGTTCATCCCAAAGCTTGAGTTCTGTTCCGATTCCATTGGCTTTTGCATAATCATATACTTCTTTTCCCCATGCAACATCTTCTACGGGCATTCCACCGACGGAATACAGTACAATCTGATCATCGCTTTCTCTGCCCGGGAGCTTACCGTTTAAGATCGCACCCAGATCATGAATTCTGGATTTATCTAGTTTACCTTCATGTGCCAGATCCATCAGCTTGGAACCCAGAATATAAACCATATCATAAGTCGGATACGGATATTCCGTTGCCCATGCTTCATACAATTTAATGTTATCTACCAGCAGCTTTGTTTTTGGATCCAGCAAAAGTGATTCCTCGAAATTTGCTGCACCGGGCAGACACATCACAGCGCCCGGTTTGATCCACTCTGTTTTTACAAACGGATAGGCAGCCTCTCCGACTCCCATTGCCGTAGAAGTGGCAAAATTCACTACGTCCGAATCCCGGATGCATGCTTCCAGCGTATCGCAGACCACAATATTTTTGATCTGCGGTACGTTCTCTTTCACAAACTGGATACATCTGTCAATAGAAGCCTGTCCTCTGCCTTTGATTTTGAGCGTATCCAGCGTGGGACATACAGCTGCAAAAGTCTTGACTGCTATACAGTTGATCACCCCGGGTCCCACTATTCCAAGTACTCTGGAACCTTTTTTCACAAAGTGTTTTACACCAACACCCGGAACTGCCGCTGTACGGTATGCACTGATCAGATTTCCTGACATCAGGGAAAGCGGAGCTCCTGTTTCCTTATCATTCAGCATGACCATCAAAATAGATCTGGGAAGACCTTTGTCACGATTGTCTACATTGGAGCCATACCATTTCATTCCCGCAAGATCAAACTTACCACCGACATATGCGGGCATTGCCATAAATCTTCTGTCAGGACCGTTCTTGGGCATTTCCGGGAATTCCGGGTTCTCCGGAAAGGAAATCATACAACCATGTGAATTGCCGTTCTCTCCTCCCATTCTGTAATTACCTTTATCCAGGAGTTTCAAAAGTTCTTCCATACAGTCTGTACACTTTGCCCCATCACCGACTCCTGCTGCCAGCATATCTTTTTCATTCAGATACAGAATACTTACTTCCGGATACGACATTTTCTTTCCCTCCGCTTTCTTATATCAAATAGGTTATCAGATCTTAGCCTTAAATCTGTCATAACGAAATGCACGCATATCCACAACCGGTTCTTCCTCACAGATCATCTGTGAAAGATGATAGCCTGCTGCCGGTGCAATACCAAATCCATGTCCCGAAAATCCGGTTGCAAGATAGAGTCCCTCTGCCTCCTCTACATTGCTCATCACCGGAATACCATCCACGCACGGATCAATCCATCCTGTCCATGCTCTTACAATCTTGGTTTCAGCCAGATTGGGAAAATATTTCAAGATACCCCGGCAGATACACGGTACACTGATGCTGCTCGCAATCAGCCTGTCCTTATCTGATTCATAACCTTCCTGCCCGCTGGATCCCCCAAAAACAAAAGAGCCATGACTGGACTGATGTCCGTAGAAATCAGCTTCTGCCGTTCCCAGCATCTGCTCAAACATTCTGGGTTCTGCCTCTGTTACAAGGCATTGCATCTTCTGCTTGATCATCGGAACATCTATTCCGACAGTCCTGATTATTTCCCGGCTTTCATAACCTGCTGCCACAAGAACCTTTTCTGCTTCGTATACATTCTTTTCTGTAATGACTTTCCTTAATTTTCCATGGATTTTTTCAAGACGGACCACTTTTTCTCCCGTAATAAATCTCACGCCGAGCGCTCTGGCTTTTCGATAATAGGCAAGTGTTGTTTTCATTGGATTTGCATGTCCGTCTGTCGGGCACCAGCTTGCACCGATTACTTCCTCCGACAGGTACGGATTAATCCGGCGGACCTCCTGCGCATCGATCATGCGGACATCCAGTCCACATTTCACTGCGCTGTCTGTCAGTTTTTGCAGAATCTGCATATGTGCGGCGGTTTTTCCAAGCCGCAGATTGCCTTTCTGTACATACTCTACATCCGCATCCAGCTCCTCGTGCAGATGCGGCCATAGATTTTGAATGCCCCACATGACCATTTCCAGTTCCCTTGGATCTCTTCCTGACTGCCTGACTCCTCCGCCGTTTCTGGATGATCCGCCGTTTCCGATGTTATCTGAGCCCTCCAGCACGATCACTTTCCTACCCTTACATGCCAGATAATAGGCTGCTGCATTTCCGATCACACCACTTCCTATGATGATCACTTCTGCTGTCTGTGTCATTCCTGCCTCTTTCCGGCATATTCAATTACACCTGATTGGTTACTGCCATGAGTTTGATCTCCACAAGCTGTGTCGGACGATTCAGTTCTGTTGTACCGACAACGGTAAAAGTAGGCCTGATATCATGAAATATTTCCGAATAAGCCCTTCCGATCTCTGCTGCATCTGACATATGAACGGCAAAAACATCTACTGCCACCACATTTTCCTTTTTACCACCTGCCTGTTCAAGAAGTTGCAGCTGTTTTTCCAGAACATATCCGGTCTGACTGTATGCAGCTTCTCCATATACCGTTCCATCAGATTGCACAGAGGTGGTCCCACCGATCAGAATCAGCCCTGCCACCTTAACCATTCTGGAGTAGCCTACACTTTTTTCCAATGGCGCACCTGATGAATATCTCGTAATTTCCATCTGCTCACCTCCTTGCATACTTTAATCTGCGTTTCTTATTGTATACGTGTATTCATGTATTTCATTGAATGTATTATGGCATATCACAAATAGAAAAAATTGTAAAAAACGGAACAGTTTCTGTACAAAAAAACTTCCCGGCATATCTTACTCTGCCGGGAAGTTTACTTTTCCTTTTTCATATTCAATTTATACCATCTTTCAGCCGTTCTTCTCTTCGCCGCTTATTTGCATACATGTTCTTATCTGCAACATCATAAAGCGTTTCCAGACTGATTTCATCACTGCCTTTCATCCCAGCATAACCGATTGCCAAGGAAACTGTATATTTTTTACCTGCAGTGTCATTTTCTTCCTGCATATATTTTTCAATTTTATGAACCATCTGCTCTACCTGAGATATGGAGGTATTGCACATGACAATCACAAATTCATCTCCCCCGACCCTGGCTGTAAATGCACCAATGCCTTCACTTGCCTTCAAAAGCATTCTTGCCGTCATAACCAGCACCTGATCCCCCTGTGCATGTCCAAACGTATCATTGATCCCTTTAAAATTATTAATATCCAGCATCATTAGATAGAGCGAAGCATTTTTTTCCAGATTTTCCATCCGCCCTCTGGTATAACTGTCAAATCTTCTCCTGTTGGCAAGACCTGTCAGTGAATCCACAGAGATATAACCTTTTTGTAAATAATTATAGAACACAATTACTGCAATGGTCAGGCTGACCCATATTGTTGAAGTACCATAAAATGCAACCTGAATGGCACTGCCGACCAGCGGAAGAATCAGATAAGCTGCCATGATCTTATACGGAGAGCGCTCTGCCATAGGTACATGCAGACCTCTTTTGATCATCAGAATTTCTGCTGCAAAAATATGTATAAAAGGTACAATGCCAAGCAAAAGATAAAACGGACCTCTTCTATATATATTATCTGCAGAAACTGTATATACCCATCCGGTACGAATATTCAAAAGCAGGAAAACCGCAGCATAAATCACCGGAAAAATAGCAATTCGCGTAACTTTTGTATTGCTCTTCCCATATAATTTATAATACCCGTACAAAAAGCCAAGTCCGCACGGAATCATTGAACAAAACCAGAATAATCCATTTATAATATGGCAAACTATCCTTGCATACGGAAACGACAGTCCATTCAGAACCCATGTCAATGTATCAATAATCAGAACAAAGATCATCGATAAAATGATACGATTAAACATGATCTGATCTTTCTGCAGAAACTCTTTCCGTCTACCCTGATACATCAATGCCAATACCGCAATTGCGAACACATTGATCTCTGTGTACAAAAATCGATCCATGAATTTTCACCCCAAAAAAAAGCCAAGACACGACTAACATTCTATCAATAATTTCCTTCCGGCACAATAAAAATCATATTATTGGCATTATTTTTTTATAAGCAATCGCTTTATGACGCAGTTGCCTTAAGACCCATAATCCCCACAATGACCATTGAGAGAAATAACATGCGCCAGATACCGGCCGGTTCATGGAACAGCGCAATCCCAAGAACAACCGTTCCAACTGCTCCGATTCCGGTCCAGACTGCATATGCAGTTCCGATCGGAAGTTCATTGGCTGCCATTTCCAGAAACAGGAAACTTGCGATCAGCCCGATCACGGTGATTACAGAGGGAATCAGTTTGGTGAAATTCTCTGAATACTTCAGACTGATTGCCCATAATACTTCAAAAAAACCTGCGATTAGTAATTCTACCCATGCCATATTTTCCTTCTCCTTTCATACCTCCTGTGCAGCGGGCAGAAAACACTTCGGAAATTAATAAAAAAAGCATCCACATGCGTATCTTCTTCGACCTAACGATACACACATGAATGCTGCTATGCATTCCTACCCGGTGGCAATATTTTTCAATTTCGTTATGATATCACATACCCCAACCCGTGTCAATCTGTCTGCAATTTTGCTACGGATCCGCCCGGTTCCACATGCCCTTTTACAACAAGCTGTTCAACCAGTGTTGTCTTGGGCTGATCAATCAATCCAATCAGTTTCTGCGCGGCAAGACTCCCCAGACGCTCGGTATCCTGCATAACTGTCGTGAGCCGCGGCCGGAACTGCTGTGCAATCGGTATTCCATCATATCCTGCAATGGAAATGTCTTCGGGTATTCTTAATCCCCTTGCCTGAATCGCGCTGATTCCACCAAAACTGGCAAAATCATCCGGATACAGAATACAGGTCGGCGGTACCGGAAGTTCTAATAGTTTCTGTGTGCACAGATATGCCTTATCGGTGCTTCTGTAATCCGCCTGCAAAATATATTCTTCAGGAACTTCCAGATGAAGTGCCTCTGCTGTTTTGTAAAAACTTGATAACCTGCTCTGTGTAACGGAAGAATATGCTCCGTGAATATAGGCAATCCGTCTGTGACCCTGTTCATAGCAATAAGTCAGCAGATCTTTCATTCCATTGACGTTATCAGAAATAATCGCTACACGATTATCATATACATGATCAATCGTCACAACGGGGATATTTCCCCTTACAAGCTGCTCCACCCTTGGATCATAAAAGTCCACGCAGGCGATCACTACCCCATCAAATCCGCGGTACTGCGCATGTGCCAGATAGGATACCGATCCGTTATCTTTCTGTGAACCATTGATAAACGTGATATCATACCCGTTTTCTTCTGCTGTTCTTTTGAAACTGTCCAGAACATGTGCAAAATAATCATGTGTTAATCCGCTTCTTGCCTCATCAATAAACAAAACGCCTATATTATTGGATTTGTTGGTCTTAAGTGCCTGCGCGGCGGAGTTTGGCAAATAGCCAAGATCTCCTGCCACCTTACGCACTTTTTCCTTCATTTCCCTGCTGATATCATTCTGATCATTCAGCGCCTTACTGACCGTTGCAATCGATACTCCGCATATAACGGAAATATCCTTCATTGATGGTTTTGCTTTCAATTTTTTGTACCCATACTCAACCTTTCACAGCGCCGGCAACCATACCTTCAATGATCTTTTTACTGAAAAGGAAATACAGCAATACAATCGGGATCATTGTAACCAACATACCTGACATAATTTTCGGATAATCCGAAGCAAACTGTCCCTTGAAATTCGTCATTGCAAGCGGAACGGTCTGAAGCTTAACATTCCGGCTGCAAAGAACAAGTGCAAAAGAGAATTCATTCCAGCAGGAGAAAGACTGAATAATGGCAATTGTTGTTAATATTGGTCTGGATATCGGAAAAATAATATTGAACATCGTATGTGTGAAAGAACTGCCGTCAATAGCCGCAGCCTCTTCCAATTCCACCGGAAGTGCCTTAATAAAGCCTTCCACCAGGAACACCGCGATCGGTAACCCGAATGCTACATATGGAATAATAAGAGTATACCACTGATTGCTCATTCCTACCGAATTAAATACAACATAAATCGGAACCAGAAGGGAGTGCACCGGTATCAGTAATCCCATCAGGAACAATACATATAAGAGACGGTTCAATTTAAATGGTACCCTTGCCAGAATATATCCGATCACAAAGCCGAACAATACGATGAAGAAAAGGGAAATAACCGTTACACGTACACTGTTCAGCATAGAGCTTCCCAAATGATAATCTTTATTGGTCAGTACTCTGATATAATTTTCAAAGGTCGGCGATTTGGGAAGGCCTATGATGTCTGCATTAAACTGTCTTTTCAGTTTCAGAGAGGAATAGAACATCCATACCAACGGAAAAATACAGGAAATCGAAAAAATAATCAAAACAGCGTTGATGAGTACTGCTGCAACACCTGTTCCGAATTTCTGCAGCGGGGTACGGGCACTTTTTACTTTTGTCATCTTCAATGTCTGTGTGCTCATTTAATCTACCCCCTTATTTTTCATTGTAAGTTCTACCAGTTTACGACTTCCCTGGATAACAAGCAGGCTGACAATAAAGATTGCAACTGAAATCGTGCTGCCGTATCCCATATTACTCTGCTCAAAGGAAACTTTATATCCATACAATGCCATTACCATGGAAGATGTCCCAGGTCCGCCTTCCGTCATGGTGTAAATATGATCAAATACTTTCATATTCCCGGCAACACATAAAGTGATGCAGACCATGAGCATATTTTTAATAAGAGGAAGCACAATATAGATTGCTCTCTGAAATGCGTTAGCACCATCAAGCTCCGCAACTTCAAAAATCTCATTATCTACCGCAGCAATGGCGGACAGCAGAATAACCATGTAATAACCGATAAACTGCCATACCAGAGGAATAGATACCAGTGGTAGTACCAGTGCCGGATTATTCAGCCAAACCTGTGTTATGTCCTTATGACCTGTCTGCGTCAGAATATAATTGAGAATACCTCTTTTATAATCGAAAATCATTGTCCAGATCAGACCGATATAAACTGCAGAGATCGTACTCGGAAAGAATCCGAAGGTACGATGCATTCCTTTTAACTTGGTCAGTCTGGAATTTACCATCAGAACCAGAATAAAGGCGATTCCCACCTGTCCGATAATGCAGACTACCACGATAAAGATGTTGTGTCCGAATGCCTGCCAGAAGGTACCGTCATGAATCAATTTCACGTAATTGGCAATTCCCGTAAATGTCTTGTTCGGTCCACCTTTCCAGTCAAAGAAACTGTAGAAAAGTGCTGCTGCAAGCGGAACAAATACCGAGAACACATACCAGATCACGGGAACCGCCAGAAAAGCTGCGACCACACCCATTTTAGGTTTAATTGCTTTCAGCATAGCTTGTG
>JAGOGF010000237.1 GCA_017996845.1 Butyrivibrio sp. | reverse complement strand
TTTCCAGTATTGTCGGACTTCATGGAAATGCAGGGCAGGTAAATTATGCAGCCAGTAAGGCCGGACTGATCGGATTGACAAAAAGTATTGCCAAAGAGCTTGCAGGCAGAAATATTACAGCCAATGTAATCGCTCCCGGATTTATCAAAACGGATATGTCCGCCGCTATGAGTGATGCAGCAAAAGAAGCTACACTTGCACAGATTCCGCTTAAAAGAGAAGGTGAGCCAGGTGATGTTGCTGCCGCAGTTGTCTTCCTCTCTTCGCAAGATGCTGCCTATATTACCGGCCAGGTACTTGGCATAGATGGAGGAATGGGAATATGAACAAACGAAGAGTCGTTGTAACCGGTCTGGGCACCGTCAATCCGACAGGAAACAGTGTCACAGAAAGCTGGGATGCTATCAAAAAGGGAATTTGCGGTATTGCACCAATTACTTTGTTTGATACTGCCGATTTCAAAGTAAAGATGGCCGGAGAGGTAAAAAATTTTACGCCGGAAACCAGACTTGATAAACGGGAAGCAAGACATATGGCCCGCTTTACACAATTTGCACTTTATGCTGCAGAAGAAGCACTTCATTCCAGCCTTCTTCTGAATGCATCTGATCAATCGGATCCTGCAATAAAGCCTTATGAACAGAAAATATCCGATACCGATGCACCAAAGACCGGTGTCATTGTATCCAGCGGAATCGGCGGAATCGGTGTCATAGAACAGGAACATAGCCGTGGACTTGAAAAAGGATGGGAAAGAGTAAGTCCTTTCTTTATTCCAATGACCATATGCAATATGGCAGCCGCAAGAATTGCCATTTCGCATGGTCTGAAGGGAATGTGCACCTGCCCGGTTACTGCATGTGCAGGTGGCAGCAATGCCATAGGAGATGCTTTTCACCGTATCCGTGACGGCTATGAGACTTTGATGGTATGCGGCGGAACAGAAGCTGCCGTCACTCCTCTGAGTATTGGCGGATTCTCCAGTATGACTGCTCTTTCCTTTGCCGAGCAGGCTGACCGCGCAAGCATCCCGTTCGATGCCGAAAGAACCGGATTTGTAATGGGAGAAGGAAGTGGCATTCTGGTTCTTGAGGAACTGGAACATGCTCTTGCAAGAAATGCACATATATATGCTGAAATTCTGGGATATGGAGCAAACTGCGATGCTTATCACATTACCGCACCTGAACCGGATGGAAACGGTGGTGCCGGATGCATGCAGCTGGCACTGGAAGATGCTGCAATTGCACCGGAACAGATTGATTACATCAATGCACACGGAACTTCCACCCACCTTAACGATGCCGGTGAAACCGCCGCGATCAAATCCGTTTTCGGCGCACATGCAAGTAAACTTGCCGTATCCAGTACCAAATCCATGACGGGACATCTCCTTGGCGGAGCCGGGGCAGTTGAAGCTGTTTTTTGCTGTATGGCACTTGCCGATCAGTTCATTCCTGCTACGATCAACCTGAAGGTTCCCGATCCGGCATGTGATCTGGATTATGTTCCAAATGCAGGGCGAAGTGCCAAGCTTAATTATGTACTGAGTAACAGCCTGGGCTTTGGAGGACATAATGCCAGCCTGATTTTCAGCAGATACGAATAAGCCTTTTACCTGGATCTATCATTTGCATACATCCTGCTGTTTTTTATATTTGGAAAGTGAGGTTATAAAATAGAAATGTCCGATCAATCGTCTGAAAACAAACGTAATATGCCTGCTGTACCAAGAGATAACCCAAAGCATCTGACTGCAGAAGGAATCGCAGATATTCTTCCGCACAGATATCCTTTCGCGCTGGTCGACCAGATCACAGATTATGAACCCGGAAAATGGGCAATGGGTATTAAATGTGTCAGCATCAATGAGCCTTTTTTCACCGGACATTTCCCTGGACATCCCATTATGCCGGGCGTTCTGCTTCTGGAAGCCCTTGCACAGACAGGTGCCGTCGCATTATTATCCCTTCCTGAAAACAATGGTAAAATTGCACTTTTCGGAGGTGTAAACAAAGCCAGATTCAAAAGACAGGTGATTCCCGGTGACGTGGTGGAACTCAAATGTGAACTGACAAGGCAGGAAGGGCCTCTCGGAATTGGTGAGGCAATTGCTACTGTAGGGGGTAAAATTTGTGTCCGGGCAGAGCTTTTGTTTGCAATTTCATGATCAGTCAGTATGTGATCCCCTATTTCCTCTGCATATCGCATCTTCCATTTCATAGAAAAACTGCTATAATTAGTATCACAAACAGGAGGATGTAACTTGAATAACTTTAATCAATCTCTTACGGAAATCTATAATAAGCTGCGTATTCATTTTTATATGCAGATTTTTTCAAAATTTGAACGTCGGGAAGCAACACTTACAACTGTCGAAGCGTTTAGCATGGAATGTATTATGGCGCTGGACGAACCTACTATTGCAGAATTTGCCCGTATGATGAGTATTTCCCCGCCAAATGCAGCTTACCGTGTAAGCAGCCTGATTCAAAAAGGATATGTTGAAAAAATTCAGTCAAAAGAAGATCAACGTGAACACCACCTGCGTCCTACTGAAAAATATCTGCGTTATTATAAGATTAATAACGAATATCTTAAAACAATTGATGAACGTTGTCAGGAACGGTTTTCTTCTGAAGATTATGCAAAACTGACGCAGCTTTTAACAATCATCAACGATGAACTGATGCCGGAGCTGAATCTGGATCAATTCAAAAAGCATTAAATCAGAAATCAAAAAATAAGAGTGTTGCAAAATGGCTAAATATCAGTCATTTTGCAACACTCTTTTAATCAGAGCAATTGGTTTAAAGTTTTAATCAGTTTTTCCATATCGGAAAGCGTGATCATTCCAAAGCTGATCAGTGATTTCAATGGCATAGCAGCCATCATTTCCTGCATCATGAGCTTATCGGATTCTGATTCTTCTTTTCCTGCAGATGTTTGTGCAAATGGTGAGTTTTTCTCAGCCTCTGCCATCATCTGTTGAACGACCTGTGCTGTACGGGGATCGCCAAGCAGCTCTCCGATCGTTGTATCCCCTGCAACCTTAAGCGGCAAAAGCTTTTCAGTTGTAAATGTCAGTGTCTCTTCACAAAGAATATGATCACTTGCATCTCCTACCAGAATGCTGTAATTTCCGGATGGTGCATACCAGTCACCCAGTGCTTCATTGTAATAAGAA
>JAGOGF010000236.1 GCA_017996845.1 Butyrivibrio sp. | reverse complement strand
GTATAATAATAATCCTGTTTTTCCTCAAGTTCTGTTTGTGCATCATTTATCTTATCCGTATAAGCACTGTACTGTGAAGCCATCAGCTTATCTTCATATATGGTAAAGGAACTGCTGTACTCCGTTGTCTTCATCAGGTCAGACATTTTACTGTATAAAGTTCTTGACAGCTGTGTAAAAAAACTGGCAACTTTATCTGGATCTGTAGCAATTGCAGCACTCAGAAGATCTGTATTTCCCTTTGTACTTCTATCATCCTGATCTCCATCAATATGAAATGCATTTCGTTCATTTTCTTCTGCAGCAAAATAACTTAATGTATTAATTCCAAATGTGCTGAGCAATACATCTGAAGTATTCCCATCCTTATCGGTAACAGAAAAAGACTGACTCATAGCCATCCGCATAGAATCTTTTAGTGTCCCAAGCGTTTCATCGTTTCGCAACAGGGATGCTTTGATTTTATCCTCCCAGTCTTTTACTTCATCATCAGTCATTTTATCTTTTTCATCATCTGTCAGCATGTTATATTTGCTCGCAGAATCTGCATTATAAAGTGTATCAAAATTATTAACCAGAGTATTATACGATTTCAGAAAAGCTTTGATGGTATCATAAATTCCACTCGTGTCCTGTTTGGTGGTCAATGTGATATCAGATGCTTCCTGGTTTGCTGTAATCGTCAGTCCATTAACAGTAAAAATGTTGGATTTGGATGTATATTCCACTCCGTTTAATGTAATTGCCGCATCTGCGCCTGCAACATAATTTCCTGAGCTTCCAAGTCCCAGACTGTCAAGGAGATTGGAGTCATTTGTTGAATCAATTGCAAAACTGGCTGTTTTACCGCTATCGGTAGCTCCCATATAAATTCTGCCGTTCGCGGCATCAAAATTGGCTTGAATTTTATTGCCGGAAGAAGATGCCGCAGTTGAATTGATTCTGGAAATCACATCCGAAATTTTATCTGTTTTATTTACTGCAACAGAGATTATGTCACTGCTGGCTGCACTCCCGTCGGTAACACCCATCTTGATCTTCAGTGTTCCGTCTGTTGTCAGTCCCAGATCCTGCATTGTCGTATCGGATGTAATACTGGTTGCAGTTGCCCCACTTGCAAGTGCAAGTTTCCCTCCTGTCATATAAGCAGTTGCGGCAAGTTGCGTAACAGAAAGTTTCTGTGATACATTCATTGCCGCATCCCCTGTTACAACAGTTACCGCGCTGGTATTTGACGCTGTTGTTATTTTCTTATTATATGCAGTTGAAAAACGCATATCAGCAAGCGTTCCATTATAGAACGCTGTAATATCATTATTCAGTGATTTCCATTTGTCCTGTGTCCATGACAATTTTTTCTGCTGTCCCTTTAAATCATCCACATTCGTCTGATAGGTACTGGTCAGCGCCGTTATCATGCTTTCCGTATCAAGTCCGGATGCCAGTCCGGTCATTCTGATCGTCATGTTTTATACCTCCTTTATCCAATTCTCCTTTTGGACTACTATTTCTTTTCATCAACCAGGATTCCTGCAAGTTCCCAAATCTTAGCTATCATATCCAACGTCTCTTCAGGTGGAATTTCTTTGATTACTTTTTTTGTATCTTTATCTACCAGTTTGATCGTTACCGTATTGGTTTTCTCATAAATTCCAAAAACAGCTTCAGTATTTGAAGTCATCTTCTTGCTCATCTCAGCAACTGCCTTGCGAATCTTTTCGTTTTCCTGTTCAATTGCATCCATAGACTTTGAAAGATTCTGTGCTTCCTTGGTAAATGTTGCGCTGACCGATGTTTGTTCCGTCTGAGCTGCTGGCAAAGAAGCTGCACTTACAGTTCCCTGCTGTTCTGCCTGTCCCTGTGTACTCTGTTCCAGTTGAGTTGCCTGTGCATTCTGGTTCTGCTGAGTTGTCTGCGCCGCCCGTGTTCCATAACCGTTAATTGCTTCCAGTCCCATGTTCTCACCTCCGTGTATGTGACCTTATACTCCCGTTCTCTGTAATTATCAGTTTTGAAATATTCCGTTACTTCAACCTTTATACAAATAGGATAATGCAATAATCATACAGTTACTCTTTCCAACACTTATATCGGACAAATTCATGAATTCTTTAGAAGAAAATCTAAAAGTTGCATGATTTCATAAAAATCTGACAAAGCATTTTTCTATAATCAAAATTCTCGATTGTTTTCTTCTGCCCGTTCCTGGCAATCTGTTCCCGTTCCTTTTCATGCCCCAGATAATAGGATATTTTCTGCTGCATATCTGCAGGACCATCAGCCATTACCAGATCCTGCCCGTTTACAAAATATTCATCCAGTTCCGCCTGGTATCCTGTAAGCAGGAACCCCCCTGCCCCCATAATATCAAGTGCCCTGAGTGGAATTCCCGTTTTAATCGAACGCATGGTAAAGTTAAGATTGATCTTACTTCTGTGAAAAATCTGTGGCATTTTACGCATATAATCTGCGCGGCCAAGATCATAGACATTTTCCACAACAGGTGAATATTCCTGCGTATACAGATCCACCTTAAAATATCTGCCAAAACGTTCCAACAGCATCCTGCGTTCTGCCTGTGTGACTTTTTTACGCAGAATATCACGTATCACACTGTCAAGATTCATATCATAGGAACCGGAAAGCTGAAATTTCATATATTGATTGATTTCCCGAATCATTTCCGGAGGCAAAATCTCCTGATTTCCCAGCATGTCTATCCCAAAGACCTGTTGCTGTGCCGAAAACAATCCTTCCAGATAGCCCCTGAGTTTCTCCGGAAAATACCCTGCTGCTTTGTCATAGAAATTGAATTCATTATCATAAAGACTCCCCAGAAAGCAGACATCATGCTCATATATCCGCACATCATCCAGAGGTGTTGTCTGTGCCAGAAGTCTTTTCCCGTTTACCCCAAGCGGAGAATAAAATACTGTGGAAATATTCTCCTGCTTCATCTGTTCATACAATGCATAATCAAAAATCCAGATCCTGTTCACTTTATTTTTCACGGTTTCTGATGTCAGTGGCAAATGCGGTGAATCAAATATCCATGCTATATAGGGTATTCCCATTTTCTGGCATGCAGTCGATACAACAGGAAAAAAATTGAAGCTGAAAGCCATATCATAGGATTCCAGGCCCTCTGATGGATATGCTAATTCCTGCAGAAGTGCTTCCTCAAATCCC
>JAGOGF010000235.1 GCA_017996845.1 Butyrivibrio sp. | reverse complement strand
GGATTATGGTTATTCAAATCTGACGGGACTGACGCAGCTGGATGCAGTTATTGTGGCAGTCAGCTATTCATTTCAGTTATATTTTGATTTCAGCGGATATTGTGATATGGCACAGGGTGTATGCTGCATATTGGGAATACGGTTGCCACAGAATTTCAATCTGCCATATCGTGCCAGAAATATTTCTGATTTCTGGAAAAGATGGCATATGACGTTGACAAGATTTTTTACAAAATATGTATATATACCGCTGGGCGGAAACCGGAAAGGTGCATTACGGATGTATTGCAACGTGTTTCTGATTTTTCTGCTGAGCGGTTTCTGGCATGGAGCGGGATGGACGTTCCTGATCTGGGGAGCAATGCATGGGATACTTTCTGTATTCACGAAACTGCTGCGGCAGTTAAAAATACCCCAGTTACCAGGAAAAATCGGACATGTGCTGGCGGTTTTTCTGACTTTTGTGTATGTGACAGCCGCGTGGATCTTTTTCAGGGCGACCTCTGTTGCACAGGCATGCATAATGCTGCAGAAGATTATTGGGAGACCGGTTTTACAGATTACGCCCGCGCTTGCGAAATGCTTTCGCATGGATGAAATCTGGTATGTACTGAAAGTGACACCTGTAACAGACTGGAAATACAGTGGTGTAATATGTATGTGGCTGATACTGATTGTTTCAGCGGTGTTCTCTTTTGGAAAAAACAAAGCAGAGGATCTGGCGTTGAAAAGCCGAATCTCATACAGACAGGCATTTCTGGCTGGTATTTTAATGGTTTGGAGCATACTGACATTTTCAAATGTCAGTACTTTTCTGTATCTTAATTTTTAAGGCGGCGGGTGTATATAAAAGAGATGTGGATGAAGCAAAGTGACAGAATAAAGAAAAAAACAAATAGAAATAAGTATGCGGTGCATGTACTTGCAGCTTTTTTTGCAATTGTGATAACCATGCTGACTGCAGTATGCATTCTGGTGGTGACAGTAGATCCCTTTTTTCATTATCATGAACCACTGAAAAATTTTCCCTATGTGGTGGATAACCAGCTTTCACAGAATCCCGGTATGGCAAGGAATATGATTTATGACAGTTGTATTATCGGCTCTTCCATGACGGTAAACTTTGATACCGATGATTTTAGGCAGATCATGGGAATGAATACGATAAAACTCAGTTACAGCGGGGCACTTCCGCATGACGATTACAATATTCTGAAGCTGGTATTCGATCCGGATTCCCATGCAAGAAAACAGGAAAATGTAAAAGCGGTATTTCTCGGAGTGGATGCAATGACTTATACAGCCGGAGTTTCTGATACCAAATATCCGATTCCGGAATATCTTTATGATAAGAATCCATTTAATGATATATCCTATTTGCTCAATAAGGATGTTTTGCTGGAATATATTCTCAGACCGGTTGTCAATCGGGATCCGACGGATCTTTCTCAGATATATGCCAGTTGGTGGACACCGGATTATTATAATATACAATGGGTTATGCACAATTATGAACCTTCTGCAAAAGTTTCAGAAGAAATGCCTGCTGATGAGCTGATTTCCGGAACAAAAGATAATCTTGAAAAAAATATCCTTCCCTTCATTAAGGCACATCCGGAAACCGAATTTTATATGTTTTTCCCGCCATACAGTATTTTGTACTGGAATGATGTGCAGAACGAAAATCATTTTGAGGCAACCTTAAATCAGTATGAATACATTGCGGATACACTTTTGCAATATGATAATGTGCGGGTTTTCTATTTCCAGAATCTGGAAGATATTGTAACAAATCTAAACAATTATGCTGATTATACACATTATAAGCCTGAAATAAATAAGTATATGGTTACATGCTTTGCGAATGGTACCTGCGAAGTAAAAAAAGGACAAATGTCGCAGCAACTGCAGAAGATGCGCGACATAGTAGAGCACTTTGATTTTAAAGGCCTGTTTTCTACGGATTATTAAATTGTTAAGAAAATATTAATGATTTTATGGTACAATCAGATTTGGGTGAAGCGTCACCCAAATCTGAACGAGATTGGAAAAGCAATCTCGGCACGAAAAAAAGGGTGAAGCGTCACCCAAATCTGAACGAGATTGGAAAAGCAATCTCGGCATGAAAAAGTGCAAATTGCCCCAAGCAGGAAGAAATCACTGAACAGTAAAAGTGGAATATCGTTTTCTTTATATTGGGGGAAATGTGTAGGAGAATACAGATATGGAAAAAATAATGCAGAGTCGTATGGATCGAGGCTTTCAGATGTATCAGAAAGAATATGAAGATAAGGCTTTGGAAGTGCTGCGCTCAGGGTGGTATATTCTGGGTAAGGAAGATGAGGCATTTGAAAAAGAGTTTGCAGCTTATATAGGTACAAAGTATGCAGTTGGTGTTGCAAGCGGACTGGATGCATTATGGCTTGCCTTTCGTGTTTTGGGAATCGGAAAAGGAGATGAGGTAATCGTTCAGGGAAATACCTATATTGCAAGTGTTATGGGGATTACCATCAATGATGCAACTCCGGTTTTTGTAGAACCGAATTCCTATTATGAGATAGATGAAAATCGTATTGAAGAGAAAATAACAGAGAAAACAAAGGCAGTTCTGGTGGTACATCTGTATGGGCAGCCAGCCAAAATGGATCGGATCCGTGAAATATGTGACAAACATCATTTGAAACTGGTAGAGGATTGTGCACAGTCACATGGTGCATGCTTTGACGGAAAAATGACAGGAAGTTTTGGCGATATCGGATGCTTTTCTTTTTATCCATCCAAAAATCTGGGAGCATTCGGCGATGCCGGTGCAGTAACAATGAATGATCCGGAGCTGGAGCGACTGGTAAAGATATACAGAAATTATGGCAGTGAGAAGCGCTATCATAACATGGTAGTCGGGGCCAATTCCAGACTGGATGAACTGCAGGCGGGTCTTTTACGGGTAAAACTAAGACATATGGATGAGATTACCGCCCAGAGGCATGAACTTGCTGCGAGATATAATGAAAAGATTACAAATGCATTGTTTATAAAGCCGCAGGAGGTAATACATACCAACCAGGTGTGGCATCAGTATGTGATCCGTGTACCGCAGTGCAGGGACGAATTGAAAGCATATCTGGAAGAAAAAAATATCGGAACCATTATACATTATCCGATTCCGCCACATCTGTCACAGGCTTATCA
>JAGOGF010000234.1 GCA_017996845.1 Butyrivibrio sp. | reverse complement strand
GTACAATAATTATCTTTCTTACAGTTGTATTATATCATATCAGGTGACTTTTTCAATGATAAATTCAATCTGCAAATAGTATTAAAATCCCATTTTTACCGTGATTGCCTTTTGGTACACTAGTGTACCAAAAGGCAATCACGGTGTCAATATTAACGAATTGATAACGCTTTATATTTTGAAAGCGTTGTCATTATGCGGCACTGGTTTCCTATTTCACCAGATGATCTGCCACAAGCCCTGCAAATCTGCCATAGAGAATGTAGTGAATATAGTAATTTGCATTATTATCACCCAATGCTTTCACCAGATCCGGGTTATTTGCTTTGTAATATGCCAGATTAAAGGTCGGACTTGCTGTCAGACCCGCCTGCATACCCGCGTTTAAAAAGTTCTGGAACAAAACCTCTTTATCGTTTGGAAGTGCACTCTGCAGCAGCGGATTGTTGGCATAATAGTAATCTGCATCAAATACGAGTTTCATATCATCTGCTGTCATCGCCTGCTTCGTAATATATTTGTACAGATAGCCTGAAATATAGCCTTCATCCGAAAGCTTTTTCAGTGCAGCTTCCGGGATCTGTGCTCCCTTTGTCTGATAGAGATCCAGAATGTCGCCTTCGCTCATAACGCGGTACTGTATGGCCAGTTTCAGCTCTCTGTACACTGCATTTGCGTCTGTTGTCTTCTGCAGCACCGGCATCATGGTTTCTTCCCAGCTGATCGTGTTCTTCCAGGCGGTATCATAAGGTGCTGCTGCTTTTGCAGTCATGGGCTGCGTCAGAAAAGTACTGCCTGCCACTATCAGAATTACGGCAAATCCGATCTGTATTTTACCTGCTTTTCTTTTTCTCATTTTTCTCTCCATATCGGAGCCTTTTGTAAAGGTACACGATGAAAAACCTACCATACAATTCTCATCTGTGATCCCGAAGGCTTGTGCTCCGTTACAACCCTTCTGCTATCTGTCACTATCTGTTCTGTCTGCCTACAATTATTATTCACTTCGCAGTGCATCGATCGGATTGAGTCTGCTGGCTCTTCTTGCAGGTGCCCATCCGAAAATCGTTCCGATTGCAACAGAAAATCCCATTCCGAGTGCAATTGCAAATCCCGAAATAATAAAAGATGTTTTCAAAAGCGCCGTAGCAATAAAGGCAATCAGTAACCCCAAAACGATTCCGATGATTCCGCCAATCACTGACAACAAGATCGATTCCAGAAGGAACTGCAGCTGAATCTGAAACGGTTCCGCACCAAGTGCTTTCCGAAGTCCGATTTCTTTTGTCCTCTCCGATACAGATACCAGCATCATATTCATGATCCCGATCCCGCCAACCAGCAGCGCAATGGATGCAATTCCGCCCATCATGGTCGAAAGCATACTCTGAATCGTATTCATGGTGCTGATCAGACTGCTCATATTCATGATGCTGTAGCTGTCATCCGCATTATTAAAGATATTATCAAGAGATACGCGCAGCTTTTTTTCCACAGCATCTGTGGAAGCGCTGGAAGCTACATACACGTTCAGACTGGTGATGTTTGATTTCCCGGACATCTGAAGTGCATTTCTGTACGGAATAATAACCCCTCCGTCATAACTGCTGGTATCCTTATTGGATCCCATAATACTGGTGTCTGCCTTCCTGATTCCGACTACGGTATATTCATAGCCATCCAGCAGAATTTTGGATCCGAGAACCTTTTTGCCATACAGAATGTTCCTTACAAAATCATTGTCTACGATACATACATTGGCTTCACCTGTCATATCCGCCTGTGTGAATGCCCTGCCGGATTCTATGATATCATTGTGTTTGAAATATGTAACATTGTCCCCATCAACTGAGACCTTATCATATACGTCCTGTCCATAAACTGCTGTTGTCAGAAGAGAAACCGTCGGTGCAATCCCATCTACCCCTTCGATCTGCCCAAGTCCCTCTATATCACTGTCTGTCAGACCCGTTTTCAGTGCTGTTCCGGGAGCGCTGACTGTCAAGGTACCGGCTCCCAGATCTGAAAACTGTCCCATGACAGAACTGGTTACTGCCTGCACGATTGTAATCAGCCCGATCACGGATGCCACTCCGATCACAATCCCCAGCATGGTCAGGAAAGATCGCATTTTGTTCGCCTTGATATTCTGTATGGACATCCGAAGACTTTGTTTGATGATCCGTATATTAAGCATCTGCAATATCTCCTTCACTGATATTCCCATCCGTAATACGAACGATTCTTTCCGCATGTGCCGCAATATGTGCATCATGTGTGATCATAATGATGGTTCTGCCCTCTGCATTGAGGTCATGAAACACTTTCATGACCTGTGCACCTGTTTTCTGATCCAGTGCTCCTGTCGGCTCATCCGCCAGCAGAATCGCCGGTTCATTTGCGATTGCCCTTGCGATTGCAACTCTTTGCTGCTGTCCCCCGGAGAGCTGATTCGGGAAGTGCTGCATCTTGTTCTCAAGCTGTACTTTTTCCAGCAACTGCAGAACCCTTTCTTTTCGCTCTTTTTCCGGCATATTGGCATAGACCAGAGGCAGCTCCACATTTTCAAATACGGTCTGTTTCTGCAGCAGCTGAAAAGACTGGAAAATAAAACCAATTTCCTTATTTCTGATTCTTGCAAGACTTGTTTCTCCTTCATCTGCAACACTTTTATCATTCAGAAAATAAGTTCCTTCAGTCGGAACGTCCAGACAGCCGATGATATTCATCAGCGTGGATTTTCCTGATCCGGACGGGCCCAAAATTGCCAGAAATTCTCCTTTTCTGACTGTAAGATCAATCCCCTTTAATACATGTGCCACTTCATCTCCAAGCACATAGTCTTTGGTAATCCCAGTCATGGACAAAATGACCTCTCTGTCCTGATATTCCGCATTACTGCTGGCTTGTTCCATTCTGCGCCTCCCCTGCATTATTTATCCGGTTCTGTCCCATCGGCATTCCCGCAGTATTCTGCGTAATCTCCGCCGTCCGTGCGACCAGCACCTTATCTCCTGCTGTGAGGCCTTCTGTGATCTGTGTATAGATTCCATCCGTTATTCCGATGCTTACCGGCTGCTGTACTGTCTTCTTGCCATCTTCTGCGTATTTCATGATATAGGCTGTTCCATCCGAAGCAGTCTGAATCGCAGAAGAGCTGACGGTAACTGCCTGTTTCACATCATTTGTCACCAGCTTCACTTCTACGCTCATGCC
>JAGOGF010000091.1 GCA_017996845.1 Butyrivibrio sp. | reverse complement strand
TTTTCTTATCTATATTCAATGCCTCAATATAATAAAACGCACTGGATTTTTTTCCATTGCTGTCATAGGAATAACCCTGTCTTAAGATTCCATTCACAGAAATCCAGGATTTTCCGGATTTCAGATCTGAAAAATCCTCATCCGATTTAAACTCAAAATCTACATACCCGCCTGTACAATAAGGACAGGTCGGCCCATTTCTTCCTACAAATGTATAATTCTCATATTTGATATAATAGCCTTCCAGATTGACCAGTTTCCCCTCATAATCCTTGAAATTCATGAACCAGTCATTGATCTGCGTCATATACAGATCATCCCCTACTATGATATCTGCTTTCTTTCCGGCATATTTCTTCTGATCTGCTGCAATATCATAGGGATATTCATCTCTTGCATCATCTGAAAAGTTGCCTCCTGCAAGTGCATTTAACAGTGCATCCGTCTGCGCCGTTCCTGCAACAGATTCTGCATTCTCCGCTGAAATATCTGTTGATAAATCCGAACTGTTACTATCCTCGCTGTCAGATTTTTGAAGTGCCGCACGATAGACTGCGGTAGATGATGTTCCTGCCGTATGCACCTGCTTCTGACGTCCCTGTGCACAGCCGGTTAAGAGAATCAAAATTCCGATACAAATTTCTATTACAAAAATTTTTTCTTTTTTCATTTTCGATTCCTGACTTTCTCTACTCCCGCAAACACTGCAAATAACACAATATCTACCACAACAATACATGCTCCGGTCGGAACCGAACACAAATAGGAAATTGTAATTCCGGCAAAAAAGGAAAAAACAGCAAGAACAGCCGCCATAATAATCGTTGTCTGAAATCTGCGACACACACGCATTGCTGTCAGAGAAGGAAATACGATCAGACTGGAAATCAGAAGTGTTCCCATCATTCGCATTCCCAGAACCACCGTAATTGCAGTCAGAAAGGCAATGATCATATTATAAAGCTGTGTTCTGGTTCCTGTCGCACTTGCAAAGTTCTCATCAAAAGTCACTGCAAAAATACGATTGTAAAACAGAACATATAAAATCAGCACCGCAATACTTAAGCCTACCGAAAGCACAACATCGCTCTGGCTCATTGCAAGAATACTTCCGAACATATAATTACATACATCCGTATTCATCCCTGTTGTCAGTGATATTGTCATAACGCCGACAGCAAGTGCACCACTGCACAAAAGTGCGGTTGCCGCATCTCCCTTGATCCTGGAACTGTCTTTGATCTGTAAGAGAAAAAATGCTGCAATCACACAAACCGGAATGGATACCGAAAGCGGTGCAAGATTCATTGCATATGCAACCGCAAGTGCCGCAAACCCAACATGCGAAAGTCCATCTCCGATCATGGAATATCGTTTCAGTACAAGACTTGCTCCCAGTAAAGATGCACAAAGTGATACCAGAATACCGACTACCAGCGCTCTTACCAGAAACGGATAACTCATCATTTTCATTAAAATGCTCAACATCCGCTTCCCTCCGTAAATCGTCTTCCGATATCACTTTGCAGGTATTCCTGTATCGTTCCATAGAAAAGCTGCCTGCTTCCAAGCTGCAGAACATGATCGGCCTGTTCCATCGCCCCTCTAATATCATGTGACACCATAATAATCGTTATATTATGTTCCTTATGGAGTTTTTGAATGACTCGGTACATTTCAGCTGTCATAACAGGATCGAGCCCTGCAACCGGTTCATCCAATAACAAAAGACTCTCTGTTGCACACAAAGCCCTTGCCAAAAGTACCCGCTGCTGCTGTCCTCCCGACAGATCCCGATAGCAGCGATTCTTCAGATTCAGGATTCCCAATTGTTCCATTTTATCTTCTGCATCTTCCCGATCCTTTTTCCCGTAAAAAGGCCTGTTTCCAAGGCTGTTAAGCCTTCCGGAAAGTACCACTTCCCTGACACTTGCAGGAAAATCTTTCTGCGCTGCTGTCTGCTGCGGAAGATATCCGATTTCTCTGCGTTTACATTCCTCTCCCATTGTAATCGAACCTTCGGATGGTTTTTTCAGGCCAAGCAAGCCTTTCAGAAGTGTGCTTTTCCCTGCACCGTTTTCGCCTACGATGCAGAGATATTCACCCTTTTGAACCATAAAGTCTATGCCCGAAAGTGCCGTCACTCCTTCATACGAAAAAGCTGCATTCTGACAGGTTATCAGACTCATATCAGTTCAATGCCTCCTTTAATACCTGCACATTATGTTCCATCAGACTGACATAGGTTGCCCCTGCCTTGAAATCACTGTCACTGACATTGTGCACCGCATTTAAAAGCTCACTTTTTGCGCCGGTTGCTTCCGTAATGGAATTGCACATCTGCTCATTGGATAGCTCGATGTGGAATACAACCGGAATTTTATCGGCCTTTACTTTATCGATGAGAAACGCAACCGTTGCAGCATCCGGCTCCGTATCAGCAGAACATCCCGGAAATGCAGCATAATATTTGAGCCCGTACTCTTTACAGAAATACCGAAATGGGAAACGGTCACCTACCACTATTTCTTTACGCTTACTGTGATTCACAACATCCCAAAAATCTTGGTCAAGTTTTTTGAGTTTTTGCAGATATGCCTGTGTGTTTGCCTGATAAATATCTCGATTGGCAGGATCCAGGCCGCAGATTTTATCAGAAAGAGCCTGTACAATCTGCATGGCATTTGCAGGTGATGTCCAAACGTGTTCATCCATCTCAGGAGCCTGTGTACTGCCTTGTGCCGCAGTATCTTCGCTGCCTGCCTTTTCCGGCTGCATTCCTTCTACCAACTGTTCTGCAACCGTATCTACGCAGTCCATCAGTTTGACGATCGTCATCTTACTCTGATCCATGGAATCCAACACGCCGGAAACCCATTCATCCGAATCTCCCCCTACATAGACAAACAGATTACTGTTCTGAATCGTTATGATGTCCTGCGGTGTCGGTTCAAAAGTATGACTTTCTGCTCCCGGTTTCAGCAGCATGGTAACGTCCGCATGCGTTCCGACAATCTGCCTCACAAAGTCATATTCCGGGAAATTGGTGCATACAATACTGATTTTCTGATCTGCCACTGAATTTACTGCGCTGCTTACACTTTGCGCAGCTGCCACATTGTCCTGTTTGGACGTTTCATCGGCTGATTCTGCTGTTTCTTCACCTGCACTCTTTGAAGCTGCTCCGCAACCTGTCATTGTACTCACCGCAAGTACTCCTGCAACCATGCAATTAAAAAATATCTTTTTATATTTTCTCATTTTTATCCTCATTTTCTGCTTTTTGCATCACTTTTCTCAGACTGTCTGTTTCTGAATAAAGACATATCAAAACAGACAGTCACTCTTTTCAAAGTGCCTGAATCAATCAGATTCAAAATATCTGAGCGCTTTTTGCCGAGATTGCAATGCAATCTCGTATTGAGTCAGATGCTATCGCATCTGACTCAATTTTTAATCGGATAACTTTACCTTGAGAGAAACCAGTGTACTGTTCTGACATACATGAACAAACGACATCAGGACAATGAGAATTTCATGAACAGTAAAAAGTACCACTGCAGAAAGAATTACTGCGCCTCCTACTGTATTAAGAAACTGAACACAGAGCTGAATCTCATGACAGATGGGACAATCCGGTCCCGTACATTCATGATGCGCCCTGCTGACAATATAGAAAGATGCCAAAAAAATCGACAACATCAGCATCATACACATTATTACCGCTGCAAATCTTTTTTCCCCTGTCATTTTCCGGCACTCCTTTCCATTGATACGGGGGTATGTAAGTGCAAATAACTTGCATTTACATACCCCCTATGAAAGAATACCCTTCCTTTTGTTTTGTGTCAATAGTAAATGCGAATTATTTGCATTTACTAGTTTTTACCATTGGATTTCATTTTTCTGAGTTCTGAAGCAGCCATAGGAATAGAAATTGCAAAGGTACAGATATCAGAACATGTCTGCGTAATTTCTACACCAAAAAGTCCAAATATATAGGACAGAATCAAAATAAATGGAATGAAGAAAAGACCGGATCTCGATGCCGCAAGAACAGATGCCTTTACGCCCTTTCCGATTGACTGCAGCATCATATTCGCCATGATAATAAATGCATTCAGCGGAAAAACAAGTGCCTGAATTCGCAGTGCTACACTTCCGACAGCAATCACATCCGGATCTTTTCTGAAAAAGGTGATAATTTCTGTTGAAAAGACCCCGCATAAAACTGCCATAACAATTAAAAAGATTGTTCCATATTTGACACAAAACCAAAAACTCTTTCTGACCCTTTCCTTTAAATCTGCACCATAATTAAATGCACAGACCGGTTGAAATCCCTGTCCAAACCCAATTAATGCCGAATTAGCCAATAGCATAACCCTTGTGACAATGGACATCCCTGCAATTGCTGCAACGCCGCCAAGCGTTCCTGCCATAGTATTCATAATAATTGTAGCAATACTGTTAAGACCCTGCCTGCAAAGAGAAGGCGTTCCACCATTTACAATCTGCAGCATGTAATGTCTGCTGAAACGGACATTTTTCAAATTAAACCGAATATTAGCCCCTTTCTGACTTCCCGCAAATAGAATACAGAAACTGATAAACTGACTCAGAATCGTGGCAAGTGCAGCTCCTGATACCCCCATGCCGCATGTAAAAATAAAAAGTGGGTCCAGTCCAACATTTATTACCGCTCCAGACACCAGGCCTACCATTGCATACATGGCACTTCCCTGAAAACGCAGCTGATTGTTAATAACCAGCTGTGCCGTCATATAAGGTGCTCCGATCAGAATAATTCGCATATAATCCTGTGTTTCTTTCAACATCGTCGGTGTCGCACCAAGAAATATCGATAATGGTTTCAAAAAAATAATTCCCAGAACCAGAATCAGTCCTCCCAAAATAAACGCAAGTACAAATCCTGTTGCTGCCATTTCAGAAGCTTCCTTTACATCCCCTGCTCCTAGTCTTCTGGACATATAATTGCCCGAACCATGTCCGCAGAAAAAACCGACCGCCTGAATAATTGCCATAATGGAAAATACTATTCCAACAGCTGCAGTTGCCTGTGTAGAAAGCTTCCCGACGAAAAAAGTATCTGCCATATTATATAACCCGCTGACCAGCATACTGATAATCGTTGGAATAGAAAGATCTATGATCAACCTCTTAATGGGTGTCTGCGTCATATAAATATATCGCTTCTGCCTTGCCGTTTCTGCTGCATTTTGTTCTGTTGAACCAATATTTCCTTTTGTCTCTATTTCCGTTTCCATTTCTGTTTCTGACTCCTGTTCATCTGCCTGTCTCAAAATTTCTGCCTCACTTCCTGTTTATCCCCATAATGCTGCAATATAATCCAATATGTCTAAAAAGCAATGCTGCCATCAAATATACTGCTCCTACTATACCAATTGCATAGAATGGCACAAAGCCGCAATTATAGGCAATTTCACTTTTTTTTGCATATGCGGGTACATAAGTAACAAACTTAATAAAAAACATGTGAATCACATAAATATCCATGCTGTACCTACCCACACCTGCCAGAATATTTCCGAACCTGCTCCCGGATAATCCTTCAGACAATTGCATTACTCCCAGAAGTCCCAGAAGACTCAATAAGAAAATAAGAAAATATGGAAGAAAATCAATTACTCCATCGTATTTTTTGGATAGAAATGCCTGCACATATGGATGCATATAAAGTTTTAGCGTAACAAAAATATACACTGCACAGCACACTATTCCGATTATACCTGCATACTTTCTGCAAGCTTTTTTTATCTGCATACCAACTGACACCAAAGTTTTTTTAGAAAAATCCGATTTCTGTTCTTCTAAAAAGACTTCAATACCATGCATTCCGTAACCTAAAATCAAATAAGGAAACATCCATTTGAATTTGTCAAGACTAAATAGCTGATCCGGCAGCGGCAGAATCAAAATAAACCAGGTGAAGAGCATGATACCTGTTTCCAGTTTTATAAACTGCTTTTTCATCAGCCTGTGCACCAAAAGCACCAACAGCTGTGCCAGAAAAAGGATTAATAAAAACCACATACTTCTGGCCTGCATATAAATCTCATAAAATCCTGAACTGATGACTTGCAAACATAAACTTCCATTCAAAAAAGATACTGCCAGATTTGCAAGAAGTGCCACCCCTGACCATACAAGAAACGGAATCAGAAGTGTACCTGTTTTATTCCGCACATTTTCTGCAAAAGAATGTTTTTTTACAGACCCATACAGAAAATATCCACTGATCCAGAAAAAGAGCGGCATATGCACCAGATAAATCAGTGCATGACCTGCCTGCGCCTGCTCACTTAACAAATGCCCCGTTACCACAAGGTAAATGCCGATTGCCTTTGCAATATCCTTTCCATTTTGCCTGTTTTTCATTTCTTCCTGCTTCAACTTTTCTGCTCTTCCTTTTCCACATATACTCTGTCTACATGAATCACGCTGTGAAGATGATCATCCAGTTTCTGAATTCGCATATCGATTTCTTCGGTCAGTTCTTCCGCACTTTTGACATATTTGAATGGCGCCACAACATCAAACAGCACGTTGGTATGCGTTTTGCCTCTGACAACCCGGAAATCATGGAACTGCAGAACCGGATCTGTTTCCTGAATGATTTGCCGCACCTTTTCTTTCAGTTCATTCGTATAGGAATCATCCGTTGTAATCGGATCCATATGAATCACAGCCTCACAGTGCAGCTCATTTTCAAGTTCCTGTTCAATATTATCAATCATATCATGTATTTCCAGTATATTTCCGCTTGCAGGGACTTCTGCGTGTAAAGAGATCATAAATCTGCCCGGCCCGTAATCATGCACTACAAGATCATGAATCCCGATTATACCATCATGTTTCATCACACAGTTTCTGATCTGTTCCACCAACTGCACGGATGCCGGATTCCCCAAAAGCGGGCTGATGGTATCCATCGCTGCTCCGATTCCTGCCCTTGCAATAAAAAGACCGACTGCAACGCCGCAAATCCCATCAATGTTCATTCCTGTATAAAAACTGAAAATGGAAGAAACCAAAACAACTGTTGTTGCAACTGCATCCGAAATACTGTCCGCAGCGGTTGTCATCATAACAGGACTTCCAATCACTTTGCCAGCCTGTCTGTTATTAAAATACATATACAGTTTTACCACAATTGATACCACCAGTATCAGTGCAATAACAGGGCTGAATGTAAGCTCCTGCGGATGCAGGATTTTATCGACAGAAGATATCACCAGCTGGTACGCCATAATCAGAATCAGAAATGCAACAATCAGTCCTGAAATATATTCTATCCGCCCATGTCCGAACGGATGCTCCGGATCCGGATCATTTCCTGCAAGATGAAAACCGATTACTGTAATGACCGATGATCCTGCATCGGAAAGATTATTAAAAGCATCTGCCATAATGGAAATGGAATGACTGAGCATGCCTGCAATCATTTTAAATGTAAACAGAAAAAGATTAAAACAAATACCAAGCAATCCGCTTAGGATTCCGTATTTTTGCCGAACCTCCGGTCTGTCCGTTTCCGCATAATCCTTAAAAAAAAATTTTGCCAAAAACAATGTCAATGTAAAATCCTCCTTGCTGTTCCTTTTGCTCTATCCACAAAAAACGTCAGCACTTCTGCGGAAAAAATGCAGAATACTGACGCTTTGATTTCGTCATATTTACTTATAAAACTATAGCACAGCAACACTTTCGGGTCAAGAAAGCAGAACTCATGCGACCTGCTTGAAGACAAGATATAGTATGCCACCAATAATCAATACCGGCAATATCACATACGAGAAGAATCCCATTACAATTGCAAATATAAGAATTCCCGGGAAAAGCAGAAAAATAATAAGCCCAAGAAAAAATTTCAGGATTCCCCATGCTGCACGCACTGCGAAACTGATCACTCCGCCACCAAGTGCAAAAATCAGAATAAGCGCAATCAATACTGTCATTTTATGTTTCCTCCACGCCTTTCGGCAAACTATTGTTATTCATACCTCTATGATGAAATCTTTGGTATGTCTGAAGCTGTTCAAATACCCTTGCTGATTTTTGCAAATCATCTGATAAAAAACCGGCAGCTTTCTGTTTCTTATGAAATATATTTTATCAAAACAGCCAAAAGAAAAAATCGTTGTTATTCCATAATAGCACATGCTATTTTGATATTGCAGCAATTTATGTTTTTTTCACAAAAACTCATTTTATTTTTTTCCAAAAAAATACCGATCTCCAATTGTTGACTGAAATCTGACAATCGGAGATCGATATATACGCTATATTCTCTTTCTCATATCATTTTACGCTCGTACGCTTATTCTTCCGTCTTAAATGTCCCGATGATCTCTCCGAGCCCCTTTGCTGATCCGTTAATTGATGAACCGGTATCATGCAAATTGGCTATATTTCCGGTAACAATATCTGTCGTTGCATTTAGTTCTTCAGCAGTAGCCGCATTCTCTTCTGACGTTGCTGAAAGGCTTTCAATCAAACTTCCGATGTCTCTGATACCATTCTCCAGTTCCTGATTGACATTGTTCAGATTTATGACAGAATGATTAACTGTATCAATTGCTCCAACAATTTCATTAAAACTTTCTCTGGTATTTCTTACAGAATCTGTCTGCTTTACCACATACTCCTTTACAAGAGTGCTTTGCGTTGTTGCATGCCCGGTATTACTCTGCAGATCACTCAACATGTGATTGATTGTATCTACTGAATTTGCACTCTGTTCAGAAAGTTTGCGTATTTCTTCTGCAACAACAGCAAATCCTTTTCCTGCTTCTCCCGCACGCGCTGCTTCGATACTTGCATTCAGTGATAGCAGATTTGTCTGCTCTGCAATAGAAGATATGATCCCACTTGCCTCACTGATTCGCTGTGTGCTTTCTTCTATTCCGGAAATAACATCAAAAATCGACTGAAAAGCTGTATTGCTTTGCTTCGTAATTTCAATCAGATCATCTACAGTCTGCATTCCACTTGATGTAATCGAATTGATCTGCGAACCTACATTCCCAAGCGCATCCGTACTGGATACACTTTTTTTCATAACTTCTTCAATTTCTTTCATATTACCGGCAATTTTTTCAATATCCATTGCCTGCTGTGTTGCTGTAATTGCAAGTTCCGAAACAGCATTTGAAATATTCTTCATGGAATTTGAAGCTTCTCCGGTACTGGAATCCATTATGTCAGCTGATCCGGTAAGTTCTCCTGAAGATGCCTGCAGTCTGCCAACAATCTCCAGCAATCTATCCCGTACGCTGCTTGCAGATCTTGACAAAACACCAATTTCATCTTTGGAATCAAGCGCCTCTGTCTTATCCGTCAAATCATTATCTGCAATTGTATTAATACGCTTTGTAACTTCAAGCACACTTTTTTTGATATATCTGGAAATGCTCAGCGAAAAGATTCCAACTAATATCAATATTACAAATATTATGACACCTGTTGTTGCTATACTGTTCTGCACAGAAGCTGTCAGATTGGCACTGCTGACATCTGTATATGCAACCATCAGATCCTGCATCGTATTAATATATTCACGTGTATCCAGGAAAATCTGCGACTGCGTCTTAAAATCTCCCTCTCCGGTAGAAGGATCAAATGCCTTCTGCCATTTAACATAAGAAGCGTTAAATGTATCCAAAAGCGATTTCATTGTATTGCCGGACTTATCCTGGTACGTTTCATAAAAATATGGCTGTGAAGAAGCAACGGATTCCACCGTTTTGATGTGATCCACCACCTGCTGCGCATTATCCTGATAATCCTTAAGTGCCTGCTGATGCTCTTCTGTTGTCATCGAATCCTTATATACCAGATACTGTGTCTCTGCCAGCATCGACTGATAATAATCGCGATCTGCACTCAAGAGATTCGTATTGACCTGATAAAGCTGGTCATAATACATCTGGGTAGTTTCATTCATTACCGCTTTTTCACGATAACTGAAGAAAAAAATACAAAAAAGAGAAAGAATCTCAAGCGGAATGATGATAATGATCAGTTTCATACCGATATTCACATTTTTAAACGGCACAAACCCAGACTTCTTTCTATTTTTACTCATAATATTGATCCTCCGGAAAAGTTAATATATTACATATCATATTATACTATATTTTTAATGAAAGTGCTTTCATTTTTGTGCGTTTTTTGTTATTGTTTAAAAAAGAAAAAATACTACAAATTTTTCAAAAGTATTTTCCTTATTTTCTTACGCCGATTGTAAAATCAACTTGGACATCTGAATAATATAAAGATCCATGGCAGGGTCTTTGGTAGAATGTAAATCACCATAACCTACATCTACAAGGAGAACCGCCACCATGGACTACCCCAATTCT
>JAGOGF010000233.1 GCA_017996845.1 Butyrivibrio sp. | reverse complement strand
GTATGTCAACTGATACAATGAATCAGTTTGGTTATGGATACCTTGCAGGTGCCATTGATGCCAATCCGAAGGTAAAAGTTCTGCAGACAAATGCCAACAGCTTCTCAGATACAGCTGCAGGTAAGACCGCTGCAAACAACATGGTTGCCAAAGGTGCTGATGTAATTTTCCATGCAGCAGGTGGTACAGGTCTTGGTGTTATTGATGCATGTCAGGAAGCTGGAATCTGGGCAATCGGTGTTGACTCTGACCAGAGTTCTATTGCTCCGAAGACAATTCTGACATCTGCTATGAAGCGTGTTGATACAGCAGTATCTGACGTTGCAAAGCTTGGTGCTACAGGATCTTTCAAAGGCGGCGTTGTAACTTATACACTTGCTGATGCAGGTGTTGATATTGCTCCTACAACTGATAATATTGATCCTGATATTTTGACAAAGGTTAACGATGTCAAGGCAAAGATCATTTCCGGAGAAATTACAGTTCCGAAGACAAAGGCTGATTTTGAAGCTAAATACGGCGATGTATACGAACTGGATAACTGATCATTGATCAGAAATCAGATGAAAAAGTAATTTTAGCGGAGCAGGACAGATAATGTTCTGCTCCGTTTTTCCCAGAGAGTTCAGTTTTTCTGGAATGTATGGAACTTATGAAATGCAGATTTGGAAAGTGTGAGTGATTATGATGAGAGAGATCGGAATGGATCGCGTTAATGAGACGCGTAAACAGATGCTGGAAACGGTAGAGAGCACTGTACTTACCCATGAACAGAAAGTTGCCACAATGGCTAACCTGGCAGATTCATTGCTGGAAGTAATTGATTTGCCGGATGGTTTGGATGAACTGTTGAATCAGCCGATAGATAGACAATGCATCTGCGATCTTTCAGAAGGGCATGCACCTTTAAGACCCAGATATATTGTTCCGGATTACCAAAAGTTTATGCGGGAGGGAAGCAAATTCCTTCAACTTGATCCACCACAGGATCTTTATGAGGCGGTTAATTCTCTTTTGATTTTTTATAAACATGTGCCGAGTGTGACAAATTATCCTGTTTATGTGGGTGCACTGGATGAACTTCTGGATCCCTACGTTCAGGATATGGATGAAGCACAGGCGGAGAAAATAATTCGATTGTTTCTGATTCATATGGATAGAACTATTCTGGATTCCTTCAGTCATGCGAATATCGGACCAAGAGCTACCAAGGCAGGCAGTATTATTTTAAAAGTAATCGGGCAGATGCAGGATGCGGTTCCGAATCTTTCTATGAAATATGATGAGGAACAGACATCGGATGATTTTCTTCGTGAGTGTGTTGTTACTGCGCTTCATAGTGCAAAGCCGAGTTTTGCCAATCACAAAATGTTTGTCAGTGAACTGAATGAGGATTATGTAATTGCCAGCTGCTACAACGGATTGAAATACGGTGGTGGTTCTTATACACTCAGCAGACTTATTCTTGGAAATATTGCCAAGAGAGCTACTGATATTACAGATTTTCTGAACAACCAGCTTCCTTATGTTTGTCAGATTATGGCAGATTATATGGATGCCAGGATTCGTTTTGAAGTAGAGGAAAGCGGCTTCTTTGAAAACAATTTCCTGGCTAAGGAAGGTTTTATACATAGAAATAAATTTACGGCAATGTTTGGTATGGTGGGTATGGCAGAAGCAGTTGACATTCTGATGGAAAAGTCTGGCAAAAATCTCCGCTATGGTCATGACAAAGAAGCAGACGATCTTGCGGTTCAGATCATGGATAAAATTGCAGCATTCAATCAGAATCATACAAATCCATACTGTGAAGCAACCGGGGGACATTTCCTGTTACATGCACAGGTTGGAATTGCATCCGACATAAATGTAACACCGGGAACAAGAATTCCGATAGGAGAAGAACCGGAGGAACTGATTGATCACCTTCGTCACTGTGAAAGATTTCATAAGTATTTCCCATCCGGAACAGGAGATATATTTCCGATTGATGCAACGGTACACAGAAATCCGGAATATGTTATGGATATCATAAAAGGCGCAATGAAGGAAGGAATTCGTTATCTTTCATTTTACGGCTCTGACAGTGATGTGATTCGCATTACCGGATATCTGGTTAAAAAATCTGAAATTGAAAAGCTGGAGCGCGGAGAGAATGTCAAACATGATACAACAGCGCTTGGACTTGGAGCAAAGCATAACGGGCATATTCTGGAGAGGAAAATACGTTGAAGCAGAACTTAACGGAAGATAAGGATTGTGTTCCGGTTAATCGAATTCTTCCATTCAGCAGTGTCGACGGACCTGGTAACAGATCAGTTGTTTTTTTGCAGGGATGCGGATTTGACTGCAAATATTGTCATAATCCGGAAACCAGAAATTTGTGTAATTCTTGTGGAGAATGTGTAAGCAAATGTCCTGCACATGCACTTTATATAAAAGATGGAAAGGTCCTTTTTGATCCTTTAGTTTGCTGTAGATGTGATACATGCATTAAGACATGTACACATGGGGCAAGTCCCAGAATCAGGTGGATGAATGCAAAGGAAGTATGCAGTGAGGTTATCAGACAGAAACCGTTCATTCGCGGAGTTACTGTTTCAGGAGGAGAATGTACAACCTATCCGGATTTTCTGACACAATTACTGACATTTTGCAGAGAAGAAGGACTCAATACACTGCTTGACAGTAACGGTTCACTGCTGTTTGAAAATTATCCGGAACTTCTTGCGGTTACTGATGGGGTGATGCTGGATATAAAGGCATGGGATCTAACCGATCATCAAAATGTCACCGGTACAGATAATGGTAGCGTTTTGAAAAACATGCTATACTTAGCAGAAAGAAATAAACTTTATGAAATTCGAACGGTTGTGGTCCCGGAGCTTTTCAACTGCGAACAGACCGTAAGAGAAACAGTCCGTATGCTTAAACCTTTTTTGAACAGATCACAGATCAGATATAAGCTTATCTGTTATCGCCCGATGGGCGTACGGGAAGTCTATTCGCATTATAATATCCCGTCAGGAGAAGTGATGCAGCATCTTGCGGATGCCGCGCATGAAGAGGGGATGCAGGATATCATAATTATATAATTAATCATGGGAGGCACAAACGTGGCGAAAAAAAGCAATATGGATGCAAAGCAGATTGTTATCCAGATGAAGGATATCGTCAAAAAATTTGGCGATTTCACTGCAAATGACCATATCAATCTCACCGTCCACAAGGGGGAAGTGCACGCGATTCT
>JAGOGF010000090.1 GCA_017996845.1 Butyrivibrio sp. | reverse complement strand
TGTGTGAAACATTTTAAGAGCGCCGCATCGCGCGGCACGAAAGGGGAAAATATGAGTGATATGTTTTGTTTTCAATGTGAGCAGACAGCCGGATGCACAGGTTGTACCGGAAAAGCAGGTGTTTGTGGAAAGCCTGCCGATGTTGCAGGTTTACAGGATAAACTGACCGGCGCACTGATCGGGCTTGCACGCGCCGTAGAAGGTGGGAACCGTCCGACAGAAGAAACGGATAAAATTATTCTGGAGGGTCTGTTTACAACAATCACCAACGTTAATTTTAACAGTGAAACTGTTCAGAATATGATTGATCTGGTTCATGCAGGAAAAGATATGCTGGCACCCGCATGCAGTGCCTGTGGTTCACCCTGCGGCGGAAGTGATGATTATGATATGAATGAAGTATGGAATGCCAATGAAGATATCAGATCCCTGAAGTCACTGATTCTTTTTGGTCTGCGCGGAATGGCAGCATACGGCTATCATGCGATGGTTCTGGGGTATACAGATCCTGAAGTAAACGAATTCTTCTATCGTGCGCTTTTTGCGATCGGATATGAAGATACCATGGATGCACTGCTTCCGCTTGTTTTAAAAACAGGAGAAGTCAATCTGAAATGTATGGCACTTCTTGATCAGGCAAATACAGAAACTTATGGCACACCTGTTCCAACCACTGTTCCTCTGACAATCGAAAAAGGTCCTTTTATTGTTATCAGCGGACATGACCTTTTCGATTTGAAAACACTTCTTGACCAGACTGCAGGTAAGGGAATCAATGTTTATACACATGGCGAAATGCTCCCTGCACATGCATATCCTGAACTGAAAAAATATCCGCAGCTGAAAGGAAACTTTGGTACTGCATGGCAGAATCAGCAGAAGGAATTTGATAATCTTCCTGCACCGGTACTGTTTACAACCAATTGCCTCATGCCTCCGAAAGCATCCTACATGGATCGTATTTTTACAACCGAAGTTGTTTCCTATCCGGGGCTTGTTCACATCGGTGAAAACAAAGACTTCACTCCTGTTATTGAGAAAGCACTGGCACTTGGCGGTTATAGCGAAGATCAGGAACTTACCGGTATCAATGGCGGACACGAAGTAACGACCGGTTTTGGCCACGGAACGGTTCTCTCTGTTGCCGATAAAGTAGTGGAAGCCGTAAACAATGGTCAGATCAGTCATTTCTTCCTGGTCGGCGGTTGTGACGGAGCAAAACCGGGACGTAATTATTATACGGATTTTGTGAAACAGACACCTTCCGATTCCGTTATCCTGACACTTGCCTGCGGAAAATATCGTTTTAACGATCTGGATCTGGGTACGGTTGCCGGTCTTCCGCGCATTATGGATATGGGTCAGTGTAATGATGCATTCAGCGCCATTCAGGTTGCTGTAGCACTTGCAGGTGCATTTAAATGTGAAGTAAATGAACTTCCGCTTTCCTTTGTGCTGTCCTGGTATGAACAGAAAGCTGTCTGCATCCTGCTGACGCTTTTACATCTTGGCATCAAAAACATTCTGCTTGGGCCCACACTTCCTGCATTTGTTTCTCCAAATGTATTGAATTACCTTGTAGAGCATTACAACATTGCTCCTATTACTACCCCTGCTGAAGATCTGAAAAAACTGCTTCAGAAATAAGTAATTTTTATCCCAATAAATAAAGCGCATAAAATCAGGTTAAACATATTCCAGCCTGATTTTATGCGCTTCTTATTCTTATGTCTGTATGTTCTTATGTCTGCAGGAACCGTCAGCTGTTATTTCTGTCCCATTGCCATACTGTACAGCTTCTGATATTCTCCCTGAATCTGCATCAATTCTTCATGCGTACCCTGCTCTTCAATTCCGTTATCTGTCAGAACCAGTATCCGCTGCGCATTTCGAATCGTAGATAAGCGATGTGCAATCACAAAAGTTGTTCTGTTTCTGGCAAGTTTTTCAAGTGATTCCTGTACCACTTTCTCACTTTCATTATCGAGGGCACTGGTTGCTTCATCAAAGATAAGCACCGGTGGGTTTTTCAGAAATACCCTTGCAATGGAAAGTCTCTGTTTCTGCCCACCCGAAAGTTTAACGCCGCGTTGTCCGATATCGGTATCATAACCATCCGGCAAAGACATGATAAAATCATGTGCATTTGCATTCCTGGCAGCTTCTACAACCTCTGCATCCGTTGCGTCCGGTCTTCCGTATCTGATGTTTTCCGCAATACTTCCCCCAAACAGATATACATCCTGCTGTACGATTCCAATATGGTTACGCAGACTTTTTAAAGTAACATCCTGAATATTCTGCCCATCAATTGTAATTTTTCCGGCTGTCACTTCATAAAATCTGGGGATCAGACTGCATAAGGTACTCTTTCCGGCTCCCGATGGTCCTACCAGTGCAACATAGGCACCTGCCGGAACATGCAGGTTGATTTTATCCAGTACGGCAGGCGTCTGTTCGGAATACTGAAAAGAAACTTCGCTGAAATCAATTTCTCCCTTTACATGATGCAGTTCAACAGCGCCTACTTTATCCTGAATATCCGGTTCAATATTCAGAATTTCCTGAAAACGTTCAAATCCGGAATAACCGTTCTGAAACTGTTCCGTAAAATCAATGAGTGTTCGGATCGGATCCGTAAATACATTAATGTACAGCAGAAACGTAACAAAATCAGTAACATTTACCACCTGTCTGGTAATCAATATCCCGCCTACTACAATAACAACGATATTGATCATTGCAGTAAAGGCGCTCAAAACGCTTTGATAGCTGCCCATATAAAAATAGCTGTTTTTCTTGGCAGCCAGAAATCCGTCATTTCCTTCCCGGAATTTATCATTCTCAATGTCTTCATTTGCAAAAGACTTTACCACACGGATTCCCGACAGATTGTCCTCAATCTGTGCATTGATTCCCGCGATCCTGACACGATTTTCCCGAAAAGCTTTTTTCATTTTCTGATTCAGAAATAGTGCATACCAGAGCATGAACGGAACCAGAATAAATGCTGCAATCGTCAGATGCGGGCTGATACTGAGTAAAATGATGAACGCGCCGGCGATCTTAATCAGAGAGATTACAATATTTTCCGGTCCATGATGCAGCAGTTCGCTGATATCAAACAGATCCGTCGTAATTCTTGACATCAGCTGCCCTACTTTCTGATCATCATAAAAAGAAAAGGACAACTTCTGATAATGCGCAAAAATTTCCGCACGCATATCATATTCAATTTTTGCTCCCATTACATGCCCATAATTGGCAATAAAAAAATTGCAGTAGCACTGCACCAGAACCAGAGCTGCCATTCCCACCGCGATCACAATAATCGCATGATAGGCTGCGTTTGTATTCATATAGATCACTTTCCCCGTCACATAACGCACTACCAGCGGGATCATAAGTGCAATTGCTGCTGACAGAATTGCAAAAAACATATCCGCAAAAAAGATTTTTTTATAAGGGCCATAATACGATATCAGTTTCTTCATATTTTTCATAACAAGTTGTTAATCCTTTCTTCTGTACATCATTTTCTGCCACTTTCTGCTGCCGATATAACACCTAGCTGAGAATCTGCCTGATATTACTTTTCAGATTTTCATAGATCTGCATGGTCATTGCATGATGCTCTTTTATATATTCAACATTTTGTTGTTTGGCAGCTGTTTCCAGTGAAAGCGCCATTTCTGAAAGTTTTATGGCACCAATTGTTTTGGATGTGCTTTTTAATGAGTGAACGCCTACCCTGTAATTATTCCAGTTCTGTTTTTCATATGCCTCATCTATCTGCTGCATTCTCTCCGGCAATACATACTCTGACAGGATTTCCAGATACAGCTGTGCATCATCCGCGCAATATGCAATTCCGGTTTTTATATCCAATATTTCTGACAGTTTTTCCAGTTTTGCATCCTGCGTATTCTGCACCTGTGAATCTGTCTGTATCTCGCTGTCTTCAGACCTGACTTCTGTTCTCTGTATCTTTTCATCCGGCAGATACTGCATACAAATATCCCGAAGTTCCTCTTCTCTTACAGGTTTCGAAATATACCCGCTAAAACCTGCTCCCATGTATTCCTCTTTTGCCCCCATCATAGCATTTGCTGTCAGCATGATGACCGGTGTATCGCGGTTCGGGTTCGGATTCATAACACGCATTCTGCGAAAAGTCTCTTCCCCATCCATTCCGGGCATGATATGATCCATGAAAATCAAATCATATTTTTTCTGCGCTGCAAGTTTCAGACACTCCTGACCACTTAATGCAAAATCA
The DNA here is from genome assembly GCA_017996845.1 of Butyrivibrio sp. Next base: position 6,213 of record JAGOGF010000090.1, on the reverse strand, counting down.
GCATGCATCTCAGATGCATCCAATAAGGCACTCATAACTTTCAGGTTCATTTTCACATCATCCACAATCAGAACACTGACCTGTGGTGCACGAAACCATTCCACTTTGCGTGCCGGTTTCCTGATCCCGCTTTCCAGAAGAAGTCCAAGATTTCCGATCTGTTCCCATTCCATTACAGCTTGAGGGATCGTAACAGTAAAAACCGATCCTTTGCCATATACACTTGCAACTTCTACTTTCCCGGCCATCAGTTCCACGGTATGCTTTACAATGGAAAGTCCCAGTCCGGATCCCTCAATTGCGGGATTTTCATATTCATGCAATCTTTTATAACTCTGAAACAGATCAGAAAGATTTTCTTCTCTGATCCCGATTCCCGTATCTTTTACTGCTATTTTCAACAGAATACAATCCGCATTTTCTTTTTCATAATCCAGTTCCAGTGTAATGTCTCCGGTAAAAGTATATTTTACTGCATTGGTCAGTAAATTGGTTATGATCTGTCTGATCCTCATCTCATCCCCATACAGATAATCCGGTATCTGCGGATCATTTGCAATATGAAATTCAAGCTTTTTTCCCTGTACTTTGAAAATAATCATCTGATAGCATTCACTGATCAGGGCAGTCAACTGGTATGCACAGGGATGAATCGCCATTTTCCCACTGCCGATTTTTGAAAAATCCAGGATATTATCTATCTCTGCCAGAAGGGATTGTCCTGCATTCCATATATCTGCCGCATAACTGTTGATCACAGGATCCTTACTTTTACGCAGAATCATCATATCCATTCCAAGTACCGTATTCGCAGGTGTCCTGATTGAATGTGACATTTCTGCCAGAAAAATATTCTTTTCTTCATTTCTGACAAGCGCCTGCCGCTCTCTTGCAAGATTTGTACGCAGCCACTCCCAGAATCCCGCAATTCCGATCAGACAAAAAGCGATCACCCCTGAAGTCAGGCCCGCACCTGCAAAATCAATCCGCAATCCATACCACATGCATATTTCGACAATTCCGCCGCTAAACAACAGAAAAAATCCAGTTACCATTTTCTTACGTTCCATAAAGTTTTGTTTGGCTCTGCGTTCTTTCACGATCAATATAAAAAAGAGCAGCAGCTGTATTATAAATAAAAACTTTACAATTTGAAACAATTGCCTCAGGTTCACTGCACGCGTCAACATCATAAACACCGTAAAAACAGTAAATACAATCTCTGCCCATTCCAGCAGTGTCAGCAGACTATGACGAACGCTTCCTGTTCCTTCATCAACGACAGCCGCAAGCGGAAGCTGTGCCAGCAGCAGACACAAAAAAGCCATATTGTCGGCATACTCTGCCCATCCCAGATAAACCTGGCGTATCTGTGCGCTGTAGAACAGATATGCTCCTGCAAAAGTCATAAAAGCACCCAGAAAATGGTAAGCTTTGCTGCCCATCTTCCATGCAGTTAATGAATAGAGAAACATAAAAAGACCCAGCAAAAAGAGCAGGATACCTGATATTGCAGGATAACAGAACAGCCAAATCAGATGATGTAAAATAGCAGTTTCATCCCCCAGATAGATTGAATGAACCCATTGCGCCCTGACACCATTTTCAGCTTTCAAAACAATCTGGAGCTTTTTGCCACTTTCACTTTGTTTGAGGTATACTCTGTGCCAGCCATCCATAACAACACTTTGCGGATCAGAATATTGATCTTTCCCATCAATAGACATTTCTGAACCATTTACAGATATTTCGAGACTTTCCTGCCTGGTGTAGACATATATGGCATTGCCATCTGATATATTTTGCGGCAGTTCTCCCTCCAAAACAAGTCTGCTCCCGGTATAACTTTGGCTTAATGTATGATCCATCTTCTCGTAAGCATGCGCATCAAAACTGTTTTTCCCATAAAATTCGACAAGACTGATGATTGCAAGAATGAACGGAAGGAAAAGTATCAGAACATAGAATCTGATAACCATAATATGAAAAAATTTTTCATTTCCCTTTTTGATATATTCCATATATTTCCTTCCGTTACCAGGCTTTTTCTCTTAAAAATTTTTCTACCATTTGAATCAGAACATTTTCTTTTACCGGTTTTAGTAAAAAATCTGCAAATCCCAGGCTGATATAATTCTCTTCCTGCCCTGTTTCCAATTCTGCTGAAAGCATTATAACCGGTACGAAGGTCTTTTTGCTGATCCATATTTCTTTCATTCTATTAAATGTTTCTACTCCATCCATTCCCGGCATCCGATGGTCCAGCAGAATCAGATCATATTCTACATCTTTTGTCAGCTGCAGTGCCTCATAACCATTTTCTGCCGCATCAATACGTATTCCTGTGTTTCGCAGCATTCCGATCAAAACCTTTACATTAATTAGATCATCATCGACGATCAGAATCTTCTTTTCAGGCATATAGATCATTTCATTCAGGGAATCGCTGTCATAATAACTTCCAATCTGAAGATCGTCGCTTATTTTCTGACCAATCCTGACATGCACTGAACAGCCTCCTGTTTCTGAACTGAGCAGTTCAATATCACCATCCATCATCCTGACAAATCCGCCTGCCACCATAAGCCCAAGCCCCTTCTCCTGTGGTGCATTCTGCCTGATCTGTCTGATTCTTTCCATTACCCTTTCGCGTTCTTTTGCAGTCATCCCAGATCCTGTATCATCAATACAAAAATGCAGCATAATATTTCTTCTGTCTGTTTTTTCTGCACAGACATCCATCGTAATCCTTCCCGCTTCGGTATATTGTAAGGCGTTTTGTAAAACATTTCCCAAAATCGTTTTGATTTTATTTCTATCCCCATACAATACAGACGGAAGCGACGGCTCTATCTTCATTTCCAGAACGATCTTTTTTTTACCGATCGCACTTCTGGTATTGTCTGCAAGTTCCTGCAAAAGTGTTAACAGTCTGTAATCCGCATTAACCAGTTTATCCATTCCCGATTCAAGTCTGGAATAATGCAGAATGTTATTGACCAGATTCATCAGACTGTGTCCTGATTCATTAATATCCTCTGCATAACTCATGATTTCATTATCCTGCACTTTTTTCAGAATCATATCATTGATTCCGAGAATTGCGCTGACAGGCGTTCGGATCTCATGTGACATATTGGCAAGAAAAATACTCTTTGCCTCTGCCTGCTGAATGGACCGCTCTTTTTCAACTTCCTGCAATTCCTTTTGCTGCAGGATCCATTTTACAGAAAAAAATGAGTGAAAAATAACGCCGCATGCGAGACTTCTGCAGTCTTCCCTTGACGGCGCGGCATAATATAAAATGATCTCTCCGACTGTAGCTGCTGCAAGTGCAGCATTGGCATAAATCATCCATTTCATTTCCTGCAGCAATTTCTTCTCTCCGGATAGGTACAGCCAGACAATTGAACCGCCGGCGTAGAAAACAGCAATCACAATCATCAGGTATGTATACATGATTACTTTCATATAATCAATCTGAAATACAATTGCGAGAACACATTCTGTAAAGATCATTCCAATGCAGCAGATACACAACAGATCAGCATATTGTCTCAATCTGTGTTTTTCAACCACGTCCATTTCCAGAATGGCTGTGACAGGCGCCAGCATAATAGAAAAGAATTCCAGATACCTTGCCCAATTAAGATTTCTGAACAGAAACTGATTCATTCCTGTCTGCAGAATAAAAAAAGATCCCAGCAAAAGCACAAATACCCCTTGATAAAGTAATGCTTCTCTAACAATCCCTTTCTCACGGGTAAACATACGATAGCAAATCAGAACTGCTCCGATAACCAGCAGTAATCCGCCTGCAAGCATGATGAGAATGCGCTTGCTCAGAAGATAATAAATAACATCTACTGTGTTTCCCATAAGGACTTTGTGCAGCACACCCCTTCGGGAAGGCAGCGGACTGGAATATTCAATTAAAATTTTCTGCCCGGCATTTTCCGGTTTCAGTGGAACAAACAAAATCTGTGTTACCGGAACATCCGTATGCAGAAAACCACTTTCCCCTTTATAATCTCTTACCAGCTTACCGGAAAGATAGATTCTGATATTCTGAAAAGATGCGTATATCGCAATCGTACTTCCTGCAGCAACTTTCTGCGGTAAAATCCTCTCAAGTCTGGTTATATCTGCATTGGCAATATTTCCCGTCTGTGGCAGCGTAACTGCAGAAAATGGTTCTCCATTGATACTCCGTTCCCATCCTCCATTCAGTTCCGTTACCGCCTTTGCATTAAACCCATTCCACAATGTTCCGTTTTTATGGCTGATTCCTCCAATCAGTCCATACAGCACCACCAGTGCGGCAATAAACATGTAAATCCATATGACACAATTCTTTACTCCATGCTTTTGCTGCATTCTATTTTCTCCTGCATTTTCTGTCCGGAAACATTTCTCTGTCTGGAAAAAACGGATTTTTCAGATGAATTTGAAATGTTCCAGCGCTTTCTGAATCCCATTCTCACTGGCTTTGGCTGTTACATATGAGACTTTTTCAAAAAGTGATTCATTTTCAGCATTCCCCATTGCAATGCTGTTGGGAACATATTGCAGCATGGGCAGGTCATTGTTGCTGTCACCAAATGCGTATGCTTCCGAAAGGGGCATCCTGAGCTTATCCAAAAGGAACTGAATCCCTGTTGCCTTGGAATATCCGATGGGAACAAATTCTCTGAAATGATTTCCTCTGTCAATACAGATAAACCATTTATCGCTTACTGTCCGAAACGCTGCAAGCTGTTCTGCATCAGTAAACCATATGATGAATTTATCACAGGTATAGTCCTCTGCTTCCAGCGGATGCGACATATCATAATGTTTCCCTTTCAGATCATAATACAGATTCAGCGCATCCGGATTATGGATTTCTCTTGAGAGATCAAATACTATTTCTTTCCTGGATTCAAAAACAATGTCAATATCCGTGCGCCTCGCCTGCTGCAGGAGCGCCATTACAACTTCATGCGTCTGACTGACATAAAGCAGTTCTTTATGATCAAAGTAAATATTCGTTCCACACCCACAAACATATCCGTCAAATCCGATCTCTCTGAAACACTTTTCCACATTCTGTGCACATCTGCCTGTATTAATAAACATCAGATGCCCGTTTTCACGGGCTTTTCTAATTGCAATTACAGCACTGTCAGGAATGGAAGCATCAACTTCCGATGTTAATGTCCCGTCAATATCAAAAAAAGCTATCATTCTGCCATATTCTCCTTTTTCCATAAAAAAACAGACACAGATTCCATCATTAATCTGCGTCTGATTATATCATAAATTGCCTTATTCTGTTCTATTGCTCTGTTTTTTCCGAATAAATTATTATCCTTCCATAATGACTCTGACTATTTCCCAGTTATCATCCAAAATGATCATTCTGGCAAGTTTTCCGGGAGCAATATTCCCAAAACGATCTTCCATTCCAATCGATCTCGCCGGATTCCAGGTTGCTGCACGGACAGCATTCTCCTGTGATATTCCCATCTGCATTGCTATTTTCATACATTCAAATACATTTGTTGCACTTCCGGCAAGCGTCCCGTCTGCCTGTCTGACTGACCTGCCTTTCTTATAAACAGGAATCCCGCCCAGTTCATACTCTCCGTCCGGCATTCCGCATGCTCTGGTACTGTCACTGATCAAAATGACCCGCTGCGGTCCGAACATACGAAATGCTGCCCGAACTGCACTCGGATGAATATGTATTCCGTCACAGATCAGCTCTGCCATAACCTTCTCATCATCAGCCGCAGCACCGACAACACCCGGCGCCCGGTGCGTCAGTCCTGGCATCGCATTATAAAGATGTGTCACATGATCTGCACCTGCCTCAAAAGCTTTTTCGGCTGTTTCACAGTCAGCCATGGTATGCCCGACAGAAAAATGTATTTTTTTGTTCATTTTACGAATGCATTCCATTGCCCCCTCTTCCTCAGGCGCAATAGTAACCAGTCTTACCAGATTTCCGGATGCCTTGGCAAGTCCTGATAACATATGCGTATCCGGCTTGTGCACAAATGCGGGATTCTGGGCGCCCGTTCTTTTCGGTGAAATAAAAGGTCCTTCGAGATTGATTCCCACCAGTTCTGCTTCTTCCCCTTCTGCTTTGTGTTGTGCCGCAATTTTACATATATTGAGCAGTCTTTGTCCGGAAATCGTCATGGTAGCGGGACAGATGTTGGTCACGCC
>JAGOGF010000232.1 GCA_017996845.1 Butyrivibrio sp. | reverse complement strand
GGAGATGTTGATGGCTTCACCGGGACGTGTTATTTCAGTAGATACTTTTATGGATCACATCTGGGCAGACGCTGAGGCTGATATAAATGTTGTCTGGGTATACATCTCCAATCTGCGAAAGAAACTCAATTCTCTGGATGCTGCTGCTGAAATCAAAGCCTCCAGAGGTCTTGGTTACTCCATCCATGAAATTTCCTGATTATATCTTAGTGTCTCTGTTACCTTATATAGGGAGGTTCTGCCGATGGTAAAAAAACTGCGCCGTAAATTCGTAATTACTGCAATGAGCGCGCTACTGGTTATTCTGATTACTTTGATTGGTGTTATCAATATTTCCAATATTATCCAGATCACACAACACGCAGATGAAATGCTGCAGATTCTGACTGACAACGATGGTTCCTTTCCCAGATTTAACAAGAATAACATGGCTCCGCCTTCTGATAAAAATAATCAGGGGCAACCTTTTGCTGATTATAATTTTATCGGATATAACCGTACGATGGAGGCACCATATGAAACCCGCTATTTCTGGGTAAAACTGGACAAAAACAATACTGCTTCCGAAATCAATACCGGACATATCGCGGCGATCTCCTCTTCTGATGCCTCCAGTTATGCGGTCAAGGTTAACTCCCTTGGTAAAAAAAGCGGTTTCTACAGTACTTACCGCTATATGTGTACACAAAAAGCAGATGGTACAGCTTTTATAATCTTCACTGACTGCAGCTCTGCTTTTTATAATGCTTATACCCTGCTTTTGAGTTCCCTGCTGCTGGGTCTTCTCTGCCTGATTGCCATGTTCATTCTGGTATACCTGCTATCCGGAAAAGCAGTTGCTCCCGTTGTAGAATCACTGGAAAAGCAAAAACGTTTTATTACCGACGCCGGGCACGAGCTGAAAACCCCGCTTGCTGTTATTTCGGCCAATATAGATGTGCTGGAGCTAGAATCCGGTTCAAACGAATGGACACTCAGCATTCGCAATCAGATCAAGCGAATGACCGGTCTTGTCAAAAATATGCTGACACTGTCCCGCATGGAAGAAGAAACGATCCATCTGGTTTTTTCAGAACTGAATTTGAGTGATGCGATTCGTGAAACAGCAGATTCCTTTTCAGCAATTGCAGAAGCTTCAGAAAAAAATTATGCCATGCAGATCGATTCCGGAATCATTTTTACGGGGGATCGAAACTCCATTCATCAGCTTTGTTCACTTTTGATTGACAATGCATTAAAATATTCTACCGATCATGGTAATGTGCAGGTTCATTTATATCAGGACAAAAACATTGTACTGGAAGTATCCAATACCTGTGACTGCATTCCCGATGGCAATCTGGACAGGCTGTTTGATCGTTTCTACAGAGCAGATTCTTCCAGAAACCGCCAGACCGGCGGATATGGAATCGGGTTATCTGTTGCAAGAGCAATTGCCACTTCTCACGGTGGAACCATTATCGCTCAGCGGGATGGCGAGCATATGATCCGTTTTATCGTTACACTGCCTCTTCATATAAAGAAAAAGCAAGCTCATTGATCCTGTTAACATGCTTGCTTTTCTTTATGTCTTTTTTCTTTCTAAAACAATCCTAAACTATTTCTAAACTATATTGACAGGTTGCATAGATGCGTATACTATTTAACATCGTTAACAGTTAACAGTGTTTATTATTTGTTATGAGGTGGATATGCACAGCAATCAAAAAGGAACATGCAAACACGGTTTTGATGATTTGAACCTGAATACAGACGAAGAAAGACTACTCTATGCTTTCCGGCAATTCCATTCTTTGAAACCACCGGAAATGGCATTTGACGGCCTGGCCCGTTCCGATGTCAGGGTATTATGGCAACTCTATTCCTATCTGCTGCACCATACAGAAGAAAACGGAATGCCGGTATCTGAATTATCTGAATCATCCCACATGATGAAAGCAGCCATTTCCAGATCATTGAAACAACTGGAACAGGAAAAACTGATCATACGTCTGCAAAATACAGAAGACAGGCGCTTTACAAAAGTGTCTCTCACTCCTGAGGGTAGCCGGAAAATCAAACTTGTCATTGCACAGACGCAGAGGCTCTTTGATCTTGTTTCTGAACGTTTGCCGGTAGAAGAAATTGATCAGATTACATCCGGACTGACAAAGCTTTATGAAGTCATAAGTGATTCCATTGATCAGCTTAATGCAGAATCTCATTCAAAAAGGAACTGACGATTGCCGTGTTGCCTGACAACCCGGGCAGAAAGGACAACCCTACTTATGGGAAAAATATTCAAGAATCTGGTACCCTACTGGAAATCAGTGGTGATCATATTTGCACTTTTATTGGTCCAGGCCTTTTGCGATCTTTCGCTTCCGGCCTACACCTCGGATATTATTGATGTCGGTATCCAGAACAGCGGTATCTCTCATACACTTCCGGAATCAATTACCGCACAGGAATACCGTACTGCTCTGATCTTTATGACCAACGCAGAACAAAAACTCTGGGCAAACTCTTACAATCAGGATCCAGATACAATTGCATCTGTTACCGCATCCGCTTCTTCCGTTGCAGATGATACTGTATATACACTGACTGCAGATGCGAAAAAGAACTGGAGCACGCTGGATTCTCAGCTGCAGGTTCCCCTTTTACTTGATTATGAAATGTCACATGTCAGTGCTGAACAGCTTAAGACAATCGAAGGATCTTTCACCTCCGGTATGTCTGCAAATTCAAAAAAGCCGGAGACAAAAAACGCTTCCGCTTCATCTCCGCAGGCACAGGCCGGCGATATGGCAAAGGCATTTGCCTCTTTAAAATCAGTAGATGGCTATACAGACATCCGTCCGCTTTTTTTACAAATGAATGCTGCCGGACAGCTTCCCGAAACCATGATCACACAGGTTCGGGATCAGGTTCAGAAAACACTTGATACAATGGGTAATACCCTTGCTTCCTCTATGGGAATCGCTTTTGCCGTACGTTGTGATAAAGAGGCCGGTATGAATATCAACGCTTTGCAGACCGGATACCTGGTACAAAAGGGGATTGAAATGGTTCTGCTGGCACTTTTGCAGGCAGTTGTGGCAATTGCAGTTGGCTTCTTTGCCTCCCGTGTAGGTGCAGGTGTCGGAAGATCTCTGCGTGACGGTGTATTCACCAATGTCATTGGCTTCTCCAACGCCGAAATGGATCATTTTTCTACTGCATCTCTGATTACAAGATCTACCAATGACGTGCAGCAGGTTCAGATGGTACTGACTATGTTACTG
>JAGOGF010000231.1 GCA_017996845.1 Butyrivibrio sp. | reverse complement strand
GTGCCAAGGAAGCAATCAATCAGATCAAGGATGGCCTTCAGTACATTTCTGATGTAAGAAGCAGGCTGGGAGCATATCAGAACAGACTGGAACACACGGATAACAGTCTTGATATAACAACTGAAAACATGACCTCTGCCTATTCCAGAATCATGGATGTGGATATGGCAGAGGAAATGACAGTATATTCTACACAGCAGGTACTTTCACAGGCAGGAACATCGATGCTTGCACAGGCAAATAAAAGACCTTCGGAAGTACTCCAGCTGTTGCAGTAAGGTAAGGCATGGAAAACATGCAGAAGGGATGGCGCATATGACGCAGGAGCAAAAACAGAAATATACAAGGAAAATCACGCAAGCCAATAAAACGCAGCTGATCACAATCCTGTATGAAATGGTTTTGGACTATTTACAGGATGCACGTGCGGCTTATGAGCAGGATGATTTGTCCGAGTATGGACTGCAATTGACATATGCGCAGAACTGCATTGATGAACTGATCAGATCGCTGGATCTGCAATATGAGATTGCAAGAAATCTGATGCAGTTATATCTGTATTGCAAAAGAGAACTGATTGGTGCCGCAGCCAAAGAGGAACCGGATCAGATTTCACACGCAGAAATGGTTTTTGAACAATTACATGAAACCTACCAAAAACTTGAAAAAATGGATGCAGATCAGCCAATTCTTACAAATACACAGACAGTGTATGCGGGGTTGACTTATGGAAGAAATCAGATTAATGAAAGTGTTTCTGATCCGGTTGTAAACAGAGGATTTCGTGCCTGAACAATAAATTAATAAACATAAGAAGAAAAAAAGAGCTGAAGCAGTTGCATTGACAGGCGCCAGCTCTTTTTCTGTGCGGCTTTATAACCTGTGTGAAATTCAGAGGATCAATATTATTGTTACTTTTTCACAAATATCTGCAAATGTATAAATTTAGCTGGACAAAAAAGAAAAGGTCTGATAGTATCACATCTGCGTGCTGCTTCTGCAGTAATAGATACAGAATGAGTTCTTCATTTCTGTAAATTCCCTTTTTTAAAAATATGGAAGGAGTTGAGTATTATTACACCTATACTTATGACACTTTTGTCAGGTTCTGCACTGACAGATTTATGGAGGAATAAAATTTATAACGCCTGGATATTACCCGGCATGCTTGTGGGACTGGTCATAAGTGTGTATCAGGGAGGGCTACAGGGTCTTTGGACATCTGCAGTTTCCATGATCGTATCTCTGGGCATTTTGTTACCAGTATATTTTCTGAACGGAATTGGCGCCGGAGATGTTAAGCTTTTTGCAGCAGTAGCTGCGTTTCTATCAGTGCAGGCAATCATTACCTGCATTATCTTCTCATTTCTGATTGGAGGACTTTTCTCCATCCCTGTGATTCTCACAAAGCGTAACCTAAAGCAAACAATACATTTTGCGGTGCCAATTTTAATCAGCGTCCTTTTTTATACAGGAGGATCATTATGAATCGTACAGTTCTTGTAATATGCGATATGGATGAAAAATATTGCTACAGACTGGATGAATATATTCGGGAATATCTGAATATCTCACTTGAGATTGTAGATTATACGGATCCGGACAAACTGCCTGATTTTGATAAAAAGCAGGAGACTGCAGTCCTGTTAATCGGGCAAGGTGCATTTAATAAAGTTGGGACGGCAGGGTTTGACAGAATTCTGGTACTGGATGAAATGGAATCAATAAATTCTGATAACGCAACATTGGATTATCCAAATTCAGAAATTGATCATACAGATAAATATCAGTCGTCTGAAATAATTGTAAAAAAAATTCTTGATTTCTGCATGAAATTTCCAGAAGGAATTGGACAGGAAAAAAATCCGGACAGTGCGAAAGGAAAAATATTTACTTTCTTTTCTCCTGTAAAAAGGTGTATGCAGACAACGGTTGCACTAAATATGGCACAAGTATTGGCACAGAAAGGCAAAACATTATACATCAGTATGGAAGCTTTTTATGGAAATTACATTCCCGAAAAAGAAATAGATGGAAATATTGCTGATCTCTTATACTACTATGACTGTGATGCTTCAAAAATAGCATTATATCTCCAAAAAGTATGCGTTTCAGTCGGAGCGTTTGATGTAATCATGCCGGCACAGTTTTTTACACAGATAAGTGATATTCCTTACGAAAAGTGGATAGAACTTTTGCGGGCAATTCAAAAAACGGAGAAATATGATTATCTTATCATAGATCTTTCAGAAACAAATACAGCATTTCTGGAATTACTCAATATAAGTGACAGAATCTATATGATTACAAAACCGGATGTATATGCAGAAAACAAAATAAATCAGTATGAAAAGCTTGTCAGAATGGCTGGATCAGAAAAAGTTCTTGAGAAAACGATAAAATGCAGATTGCCTAAATTTCGAATGATTTCGGAAGGTATTCAGGTATTTGATCAGAAAGAAATTGCAGAGTATATAAAACAGATTATGCAAACAGAGATAACCGATGCAACAGAAATCTGAATGTCTCAAGAAAGAGATACGTGAATTGTTATTAAAAGAAATGGATCTTTCAAGAGATATTTCTGATGAGGAAATGTATGAATTGATCGATATACAATTGCTCAAACAATGCAAAGAATTGTTTTTGACCGTAAAAGAGAAAAAAATTTTAAGAAAAGAACTTTTTCATTCTGTCAGAAAATTGGATGTATTGCAGCAATTAGTAGATGATCCGAATGTGACAGAAATTATGATCAACGGGAAAGATCAAATATTTATAGAAAAATCAGGCAAATTGCAGAAATACGAAATCCAATTTGAGTCCACTGAAAAGCTGGAAGATGTTATTCAGCAGATTGTTGCAAAATGCAATAGAGTAGTAAATGAGGCATCACCGATTGTAGATGCCAGATTGGATAACGGCGCGCGAGTGAATGTAGTATTAGACCCGATCGCGCTAAACGGACCAATTGTTACAATCAGGAGATTTCCTGATCATCCGATTACAATGGAGCAGCTTATCAAATTTGAATCCATTTCACCTTTTCTAAGCGCTTATCTATCCTGTCTTGTTCAGGCAGGATATAATATTTTTGTTTCCGGTGGTACCGGTTCTGGAAAAACCACATTTCTAAATGCCCTTTCGGACAGCATTCCCAATGACGAACGAATTATAACAGTAGAAGACAATGCTGAACTTCAAATTCTTCATATTCCTAATCTGGTGCGGCTTGAAGCCAGAAATGCAAATGTAGAAGGCTGCAGAGAAATTACCATA
>JAGOGF010000089.1 GCA_017996845.1 Butyrivibrio sp. | reverse complement strand
CAATATTCTGTTTTTTTAAATTATTTTTTGTATCGGACATGCATATAAAAAGCAGAATCCTGCATTTCTGCATCATTCTGCTTTTTTTTGATTACTTTTATTTTCCGGAAACGTATCCGGTTTTAAAACTGCACTTTTTCAAGAAAATGCTGAATCTTATTCCAATATTTTTCCGGTTCTGTCGTTACACATGCAACGTGATCTGCCCCAAGAAACATACAATATTCTTTCGGACACTCTGCGGCATCATACAGACGCTGACACATCTCCGGACTGACCATTTTATCCGAGTCCCCATGCATAAATAAAATCGGTACCGCTGCATTCTTAACGGCCTCAATCGGTCTTGCATCGCGGATATCGTAACCGGCGCGCATCAGAATTTCAAAACGGGCAAGCATAATTATCATTTTGGTTGGCAATATCCGATTCTCCGAGCGCTCATATACATCTGCAAACTCTTCCTCTGCCGAAGTATATGCACTGTCAGAAATGGCAGCAATCACATTCTCGGGTAAATGTTCTCCGGAAACCATCAGTGTGGTCGCGGCTCCCATGGAAACACCATGCAGAATGATTTTCGCCTGCGGGTCTCTGCGAATGATCCAGTAAATCCATTCAATGATATCAAACCGGTCATCTACCCCATACCCGACATACTTGCCTTCACTTTTGCCAAATCCGCGAAGATCCGGAAGCAATACATTCAGACCTTTTTCATAATAATGTCTGGCATATATTCCTACGCTTTCGCTGTTGTCGTAAGCTCCGTGAATGCAAAGTGCATAACGATGTGATTCTGTCTGTGCCGGAATATAAGTTGCATGCAGTCTCAGGTGATCGATTGCATCAATGTAAATGTCTCTGTGATCCTGATGATTTCTGACCCACATTCTTCCGTTTGTAATCTCTAAAGAATCGTCCTTATCATCATCCGTATGCTGCTGTGGTATTGCTGCCTGTTTATAAATTCCATTACCGATCAGGATTCCGCCGCCTGCTGCCGCAGAAAGCAGACTCAGTAATAAGAACCTGGATTTTTTTCCCATTCCGCCAAGCCTCCTTATCCCGAATACTGTTTATATCAGAGTCATATTCATTATAATCTATTTTACTATCTGCTGCATCAAATATTTGCTGGGGGTCACCCCGCATTCTTTTTTAAAATATCGGGTAAAATGATAAATATTTTTGAACCCGCTTTGCTCGGCAACTTCATTAATTCTAAGTTTTCTATTGGTAAGCAAATACTTTGCCCGGTCAATTCTTGCCTGTAAAAGTTCTTCTTTGGGTGATGTAAAAAAAAACTTTTTATAATAGTAATAGAACTGGCTCCTGCCAAGGTGCACCATCTTACACAGTTTCTCCATATCCCACTCTTCATAACAGTAACTGAGCATTCTCACCCGGATACTGGACATACTGTCGTAAAGTTCGGATTGTTGCAATATACCAAAATGTTGTGTGATATTTCGCTCTGTTTCGATCAGAAGTCTTCTGATCAGCAGATCCGTCATCTCCTCACTGTGCTGCTGCCTGTTGCGATATTCATATTGAATCTGTCGCAGAATCTGCCCCAGTTCTTCCTGCCCTGACGGACAGAACAACCTGTTATGTGGTATCTGATATTGTTCTGCTTCCTTCTTCTGACAGGAGAAATGCACATAAGAATTGGTAAAGGTACCCGTTGCGCGGTAATGCTGTATGAAACCCGGCGTATAAAGGATACAGGTTCCGGGCTTTGCCATAACGCTGTATAATTCACTCTTTTTGTATGGTCCAGTCGTTCCCTGATTTTGTGGAAAAAAGAATTCCATTTCAGAAGTAATCAGCAAAAAAAGATAATTTCCGCTTCCTTCCGGACGATAGATGATATCCTGATCCGGATTATGTATATTGTATCCGCAATAACCTGCCTGAAACATCCCTCTCTCCTTCTGCCTTCTGTTTTTCTTTTCTGCATTTTATCTTTATAAAACAGAACTCATTTTAAACAGAATACGACTGCCCTTATCTGAACTGATTCAGATTAAAAATCAATTTTATTTCTTTCAATATTTCTGTTTTTGTTTTATTATAGCTTATTTTCATATTAATATCCAAATATAAACCGGACAAAAAGTCAATATATTCGGAGAAATATATATTTAAAATTATGCCATAAATTATTATGATAAAGATACAAAAAGTAATATCATTATACCTGTAAACATAAGGAAATGTTTTTCACCTGCTTTCTGAAAAACCGGGATTGCCGCTGCGCACAATCCTGCAGCCATAATCCGCTGCTCCTTCCAATCCCCGTCGCAGCCTGAGGCATAATATGGCAAAAAAATTGCAAAAAGCGGAAATCTGCATTGATCGTAACATCACCATCAGCGAAGTCGACAAGCGCATCTACAGCTCCTTTATCGAACATCTGGGTCGCGCGGTTTATGAAGGAATCTATCAACCGGGCAGCAAATTTGCAGACAAGGACGGTCTTCGCAAAGATACAATAAAACTGATCAGGGAAATTGGTGTTCCCGTTGTCCGTTATCCAGGCGGAAACTTTGTATCCGGCTTCCACTGGGAAGACAGTGTTGGTCCTGTTTCCGATCGTCCCCACAGAATTGATCCTGCCTGGAATGTAATTGAAACCAATGAGTTCGGTCTGCATGAGTTTATGAACTGGACCAAAAAAGCCGATACACAGGCAATGATGGCAGTAAACCTTGGCACGCGCGGAATTGAAGATGCCAAGAATCTGATTGAATACTGTAACGTAAAATCCGGTTCTTACTATAGTGATATGCGTATCAAAAATGGCGCCAAAGATCCTTTTAATATCAAACTGTGGTGTCTTGGAAATGAAATGGACGGTCCTTGGCAGATGGGACATAAAACCGCTGCAGAATACGGCCGTACCGCTGCAGAAGCCGGCCGTATCATGAAATTTGTAGATCCGGACATTGAATGTGTTGCCTGCGGTTCTTCCAATATGCACATGCCGACCTTTGCATCCTGGGAAGCTACTGTTCTGGAAGAAAGCTATGATACGACCGATTATCTTTCTCTGCATACCTATTATGGAAACGCAGATGATAATACCCCTGATTTTCTTGCCAGCAGTGTGGATATGGATCAGTTTATCAGTGCAGTGGTATCTGTCTGTGACTATGTAAAGGCTGTCAAAAAGAGCAAGAAGACTATTAATCTTTCCTTTGATGAATGGAATGTCTGGTATCATTCCAATGAACAGGATAAAAAACTGCAGAAATGGGTGCAGCATCCGCATCAACTGGAAGATATTTATAATTTTGAAGACGCGCTTCTTGTCGGCAGTATGCTGATCACCCTGCTGCGTCATGCAGATCGTGTCAAAATTGCATGTCTAGCCCAGCTTGTAAATGTAATTGCTCCCATCATGACTTCAGATACCGGTGCATGGCGCCAGACCATTTTTTATCCTTATATGGAAACCTGTCAGTTTGGCCGCGGGATCGTTTTGAATACGGTTGTTAAGGTTGCTGCCTATGAAAGTAAACATGGTGACGCACCTTATATTGATTCCGTTGTCATGGATGATCCGGATACGGATACGCTTACCATTTTTGCTGTTAACAAGAATCTGACAGAGGATTATGAAGTTACCTGCGATCTCAGGCAATATGATGGCTATGAGCTGGTTGAGCATTTACTCCTGACACATGATGATACCAAAGCCGTCAACACCGAACAGAATCCGGATAATGTTGCTCCTGTATCCTATCATGGAACCCGTCTGGAAAAGGGACATATGAGCTGCGTTCTTCCTGCTAAGAGCTGGAACGTGATCCGCTTTCAGAAAAAATAATACGATTTCTAAAGAACCGCTTATCAGAAACAAATGATAAGCGGTTCTTTTATACTTCCAGCAAACCATATTTCGCTGTACACGCGCCCCTGCTGCAAATCCATTTTCACTGTACAAAATCAATTCAAAATGGATCTTTTATCTGCAAACTGTTTGTCTCCAAACCTGCACAACACAAAAAAATCATGCTATACTAGCAACAGATTTTAATATTTTGTTATGATGCAGGAGACACAACAGATGCTGTTTAATTCCTTTTTTTTCATTCTGATATTTTTTCCGCTGATGCTGGCCGGATGGTATCTGCTGAATCACTTTCATTATTATAAGGCTGCGCAGCTATACTTAACTGCCATGTCCTTCTGGTTTTACGGTCTTTTCAGTTGGAAATTTCTTTTGATTCTGATGGGAAGTATTCTGGTCAGTTATTTTCTGAGTTTTCTGCTGAACAAATTCCCGAATTCTGTTTTATGGAACAAAGGCATTCTGCTGATCAGTGTCGTGTTTCATCTCGGCGTTTTATTCGTTTGTAAATATTACGGCTTTTTTATTGAAAATATAAACGTTGCTTTCCATGATGACCTGCCGCTTCGCAATATCATCATGCCGATCGGAATCAGCTTCTATACGTTTCAGCAACTTTCCTTTCTGATTGACCGGTATCACAAAGAGGCCGTTCATTACAGTTTACTGGATTATACCGCTTATGTTGCTTTTTTTCCGAAACTGATTGAAGGCCCGATTGCATTTCATGAAGAAATTATTTCTCAATTTCATGATGAAGCCCTGCGCCATTTTAATTCGGAGCGTTTTGCACGCGGCCTGATTCTTTTCGTAATCGGACTCGGGAAAAAAGTCCTTTTGGCAGATACACTCGCACTTCCCGTAAATTATGGCTTTGAACAGACTTATTACCTGGATACCATTACCGTAATTCTGGTCATGCTGGCTTATGCTTTTGAGATATATTTCGATTTCAGCGGTTACTGTGATATGGCTTCCGGGATCAGTCTGATGCTGGGAATCACGCTTCCTGCAAACTTTAAATCTCCCTACAAATCTGCTACGGTCAAAGAACTCTGGCAAAGATGGCATATTACCTTATCACGTTTTTTTATTAAATATGTATATATTCCGCTTGGCGGAAGCCGTCACGGTAAATTACGCACCATGTTGAATGTACTGCTGGTCTTTATCCTAAGTGGCCTATGGCACGGTGCCGGATGGACCTACGTCTGCTGGGGGCTGATGCAGGGGCTTCTGGTCGTATGGGATGATCTGGGAATTGTCGGCGTAAGAGAGGCAGACGGATCCCTGCTTCTGCACAGATACCTGCTTCGCAAAAACCCGCTTCTTACCGTTTCCAGAAAAACCGGACAATTTTTTACCTTTACCTTTTTTGTTATCTCACTGATATTTTTCCGTTCGCAAAATATGGCTTATGCAGGCGCCATGCTTCGCCGCCTTTTTACCTTTACCTGGCCGGGATTTTTGTACCGCGTTGCCGGCAAACTTGATATTGCAGAAATATACGTGATAAAGGAAGCGGTTTCCCTGCTTGCTCCCGGAATGGTAAATACGCTGTATGTCATAGTCTTTATCATTTTACTCTTCATTTCAGCCTTTATTATTACCAGAAAAAATGCTTTGGAAATTTCATCCGAAACGTTTTTTTCCAAAAAACTGTGCCTGTTTCTTATTCTTATTTTTGTATGGTCTTTCATGTCTTTATCACAGGTCAGTACTTTTATTTATTTTAAGTTCTAATGTTTTCTTTTGCGCGGCCGCATCAGACCTACATACACTTGCGAATTAACCTTACCCGCGGTTATATCCATACCCTGTCCGCATCAGGAACCTTTCTTTTTGTATAAACAGTTTTGAAAAAGTCAGAATGGAAAATAAACATATGTTAAAAAATAAAAAAGAAAAATCAATCGAACAGAGCAATCATCCACTTCATTTTCTGAAAGTATTTTTTGCGGGCATTTTTATTTTATGCTTTTTAATCGGTCTTTCCGTTTATCTGATTGATCCTTTTTATCATTATCATAAACCATGGTTTGGCCTGAAAGCCGTTTTGACAGATAAAGAATACCAATGTATCGGGACACTTTATCATTTTGACTATGACGCGCTGCTGGTGGGTTCTTCCGTTGTCGAGAATAACAGTAATGCGTGGTATGACGATGCTTATCACTGCACCACCATAAAAGCAGTCCGCTCTTATGGCGCAACTGCAGATTTATGCTATCTACTGGATGCCGCCTATAAAAAACATCCGCTTAAACAGGTGTTTTATAATATTGATCCTTCTTCTCTTTCTGCGGACCCCTCGCCAACCTTTCAAGCCAGCGGTTGTCCCATGTACCTCTATGATCAGAATCCTTTAAATGATGTACAATATCTTTTTAATAAAGATGTTCTGTTAAAAAAAATTCCATATTTATTTGTTCAGTCCTTTTTTTCCGATTATGATGAAAATAAATCCTACAGCTGGGCGCAGTGGAAAACCTTTAACCGGGCAAGCGCACTGGGTCTCTATTTCCGGCCACGCGTGACAAAGACAATGCAGCCTCAAACTGTTTATCAGACTCAGTTATCCGGTAATATCGCATTGCTTACCAAGCAGGTCGCTGCACACCCACAGACCCAGTTCCACTTTTTTTTCCCTGCCTATTCCATGTTATGGTGGGATGGCATCTATAGAACAGGGGAAAGGGATGCCTATATTTATAATGAAAAACAGGTTGTGAAAGCACTTCTTGCATATGATAATGTTACGATATACTGTTTTCAGGATGCTCCAGAAATTGTTACAAATTTGGATAATTACATGGATTCCATTCATTTCTCTCCCGCTATCAACAAATGGATGCTGGATCAGATGGTCCAGGGAAATGACCGCCTGACGATAGACAATTATGAAGAAAAACTGGATGAAATGCAGGATTTTTCGGATCAGATTGTAAATCAACTGATAAAGCCTTATGAGGAACAAAATCAATTGACCTATGAAATACAGTAATGAATTAAGAAAGGACTGAATATTATGGCAAAAAAACTGATCTCATGGAATGTGAACGGTCTTCGCGCATGTGTTTCAAAAGGCACCTTTATGGATTTTATGGAAAAGGAATCGCCCGATGCCATTTGCCTGCAGGAAACAAAGCTGCAGGAAGGACAGATTCAAATGGAATTACCGGGATTTTACCAATATTGGAACTACGCTGATAAAAAAGGTTATTCTGGAACTGCCATTTTTGTCAAAAAGGAACCATTATCTGTTTCCTATGGTCTTGGAATCGAGGAACATGATCATGAAGGTCGTGTAATTACTTTGGAATATAATGATTATTATCTCATCACGGTGTATGTACCAAATGCAAAAGAAGATTTGTCCCGCCTGGAATATCGCATGAGATGGGAAGATGACTTTTTGACTTATGTAAAAAAACTGGAACAGCATAAACCGGTTATCTATTGCGGCGATTTAAACGTTGCACACCGGGAAATCGATCTGAAAAATCCAAGATCAAATCGCGGACATGCCGGTTTTACCGATGAAGAGCGTGCCAAATTTGATATTGTCACAAACTCTGATTTGATCGACACTTTCCGATACTTTTATCCCGATCAGGAAGGTGCCTATTCCTGGTGGTCCTATCGCTTTCACGCGCGGGAAAATAATGCCGGGTGGCGTATTGATTATTTCATTACTTCAAAGACTCTTACAGACAGACTGCAAAATGCAATGATTTATTCGGATATTACCGGGTCTGATCACTGTCCTGTCGGACTGATTCTGAACTGAGCCTATCACTTATTTTGAAAAACATTTTTTATGTTTTTCCGAAGCAGAAGGGCTTTTTCATGGAGAATTTTATTTTCAGTATTAATGCAACATTTCCTATTTTTATTCTTATGCTGTTGGGTCTTTTTTTTCGTAAAATTGGTCTGATAAAAGAAGATTTTACAGCGGCACTGAATAAATTTGTATTTAAAGCAGCGCTTCCCGTTCTTCTTTTTCAGGATCTTTCGGTACAGAACTTTTCAGCAACCTGGAATGGTAAGTTTGTACTGTTCTGTTTTGTGGCAACGCTTTTATCCGTTTTACTGATTACGCTGCTTTCATTTCTTCTGATACATGAAAATGCTAAGCGCGGAGAATTTATTCAGGTTTCTTACCGGAGCAGCGCTGCGCTTCTGGGAATTGCATTTATTCAGAATATTTATGGCAAAGGCAACACCGGCATGGCTCCCCTGATGATTTTGGGAAGTGTTCCCTTATATAATATTTTCGCAGTTGTTATCCTGACTTTGACTGGTGAATCCAGGCAACCCGGGCAGAAAAAGTTCAGTCATGCCCTGATTACCAAAACACTGTACGGAATCATATCCAATCCCATTATTATAGGTATTTTAGTTGGTTTTATATGGTCAATTCTGAAGATTCCACAGCCTCCTGTTTTTTCTTCTACCATCCAAAGTATTGCCGCACTTGCCACTCCTCTTGGACTGATGGCAATGGGATCTGCCTTTGATCTGCAAAAAGCAAAGGCTGAAATTGCTCCCGCGATCGCAGCAAGTGTCATTAAACTGATACTTTTGGTTGCAGTTTTTCTTCCGCTTGCTGTTTTGTTGGGTTTTCGCAATCAGGAACTGGTAGCACTTCTTGTCATGCTTGGTTCCGCCTCTACGGTCAGCTGCTATATTATGGCCAGAAACATGGGACATGACGGAACCCTTACCGCAAGTACGATTATGATGACCACTTTCGGCTGTGCATTTACGCTTACTTTCTGGTTGTATTTACTGCGTTCTCTGCATCTGATTTGATAGTAAATTTTTTTGCAGAATCATTTTATCTTATCAACAAATGGAGTGATTATGAATTTTATTGAAGTACAGGAATGGAAAGACTTTTTTCACCGACTGCTTATTTTACTCAAATGGATTGCTGCCGGTATCATAACCGGTATTATGGTAGGCGGTGTCGGAATTATTTTTTATTATGGTATCCGGTATGCTACGCTATATCGCCAGGCACATGGCTGGATCATTTGCTTATTACCTTTTGCAGGCCTGTTCATTGTATTTATTTATCACAGGCTTAAGGATTATGATGACAAAGGAACCAATCTGGTCATCGCATCCATTCAGGAAAATACCTCTTTACCATTTAGAAAAGTTCCTTTGATTTTTGTTTCTACAATTGTTACTCATCTTTTTGGCGGATCCGCCGGAAGAGAAAGTGCTGCCTTACAGATTGGCGGCACCATTGGTAAAAATCTGGGACGTCTTTTCCGCTTTAATGACGGGGATCAGAAGATCATAACCATGTGTGGCATGAGTGCTGCCTTTTCTGCTCTTTTCGGTACCCCAATGGCTGCTGCCTTTCTTGCAATGGAAATTGAAAGTGTAGGAATTATGTACTATGCGGCTCTCGTTCCCTGCGTTCTTTCTGCTCTGATCGCAACTTATATGGCCAGATATTTCGGTGTTACCCCGGATGTTTTTGCTATCAGCAATATCCCTGATTTTACTTTAAATCATGCTTTTTATGCCGCAGTTCTTTCCCTTTTATGCGCGCTTGTCAGTATATTTTTTTGTATCGCACTTCATAAATCCGGTGAATTATATCAAAAGTACCTTAAAAATCCTTATCTGAGGATTTTTGTGGGTGGCTGCTTTATTGTAATTCTGACTTTTGTATGCGGTACACAACTCTACAACGGCGCCGGCATGGATGTGATCAGACTGGCAACCACCGGTAAGGCTCCCAATGAAGCCTTTTTCCTAAAAATTCTTTTTACCGTTCTGACACTAGGTGCCGGATATAAAGGCGGCGAAATTGTACCCTCTCTTTATATTGGCGCAACTTTTGGCTGTCTTTATGCAAATATCGGAGGCTTTAACCCTGCTCTTTGTTCTGCAATCGGTATGGGCGCATTGTTCTGCAGTGTCACAAACTGTCCGATTTCTTCCCTGCTGTTATGCTTTGAGCTGTTTGGATACGCCGGCATGCCATATTATCTGATTGCTATTGCACTCAGCTATACTTTTTCGGGTTACTACAGTGTTTACAGCAGTCAGAAAATCGTTTACTCCAAATTTCGCAACAAATATGTCAATCGCACAGCCAAATAATTCCTTTTGTGATATTTTCTCTATTGCCTGCTTACAATAGAATGGGCTGTTATTGCCATACATCCTTCGATCAAAAGAAGAAGAAAAGCACCTTTATTTCCCGCCGCCGCACGGATCAATGCTCCAGGTGGTATCAGCACTGAAATTTTTGCAGGCATGCCTGCAAGATGCGAAATGTCTGTAAAACACCCCCCGGCAAGACAAAGAATCAGTGCCAGAAAAGGTGCCAGCGCATCTATTCTCGCTTCCGATACCGTAATCAGGGCAATCAACCGCGTAAATGCCGCACAGCAAAATACATAGGCTGCTATCGCTGCCAGCTGCCTAATCGTAATTCCATATGGTAACATAACCAAAAGAGCCGTACCTGTCCCAAACAGCATCATAGCAAGATAATCACTCACATATGCCAATTCTTTCCCATGATCCATGCTTTGCAAACGTGTATTTACCAATTTACTATCCGGACTTTCACACCAAGTAGCTGCCGTAAATAGCAAAAAAAGTGTAAGCTGCTTAAATAGGCAATTTGAGCTTAAAAAATTCTCCAACCAAAGTGTTCCTCCTGCAACTATGGAAAATAGTACCACCAGCTACCTCACAACTATGTTTGCAGGGTCAACATATGAAAAATAATTTCAAAAAATTTTTTCCATATTAAAT
>JAGOGF010000230.1 GCA_017996845.1 Butyrivibrio sp. | reverse complement strand
AATTTTGCAGCCAGGATCGTTATTACACTCGAAAGCGCATCGCTGAGATTATTTACAGCATCCAGTGTAATGGCAATCGAACCGGAAAGTATTCCGGCTAAAGCTTTGAAAACCGACAACAGGACATTTGTTGCAATGCCTGCGATTCCGGTGCGGATGATGATTTTGTTACGATGTGATGAATCCACTGTTTTCTCCTTTGTTAATAGAACTGATACTATGCTATTCAATATATTGGAATAAACAGAGGTAAATGTCAAACAGGTGCAGAAGGTTTTACCTTTGATCCGTGGTACAAAAACAACAGAGCAATCCCCAATGTGATCAGATCAGAAAGAGCCTGGGAAAGCAGTACCCCGATATAGCCAAAGGAATGGGACATCAGTACCAGACACAGAACCAGTACGACCCCTTGTCTGCTGATTGCAAGGATGAGAGCAGGAAGAGATTTTCCTTCAGCCTGAAAAAGCGTTGTGCATACCAGAATGATGCCGACTGCCGGAGCAGATAGCATAACACAGCGTAGAATTTGAGCACCTGCACCGACAACAGCAGGATCCTGCATGAACAATCGGATCAGCGAAGGAGCCCACACAAAGGAAATCAGAGCGAAAACAGAGGCAGTAATAAACTGAACCAGAATATCAAAGCGAATGATTTCTTTTAATCTGTCCTGGTTTCCGGCGCCAAAGTTATAGCCCAGAAGCGGTTGTGCACCAAAAGCAAAACCGACCAGAATCAGAATGCAGACCATGTTGACTTTCATGGCGATACCATAGGCAGCTACCTGCCCCGTGCCGTAAGGCAGCAGGAAACGGTTGGTCAGCAGAATGGCAAGACTCTGCATCAGATTGGTAACAGAGGCCGGGATTCCGATGAACAGAATATCCCGCAGAACAGGAGCTGAAACAGCAAAATCGTGAAGGTGAATGGAGAGAAATTTTGCTTTTTGATGAATGGTGGCAAAAAGCAGGATGTCCGATATGACATTGCTCAGAACAGTAGCTGCTGCAGCGCCTCCGGCTCCAAATCCAAGCGTAAAAATAAAAATCGGATCCAGAATAACATTGATCAGTGCGCCGATTATGGTGCAAAGCATTGCTTCTTTGGCAAGTCCTTCGGTACGAAGCAGATTGCCTGGCACAATGTTCAGTATGATCGCAGGGGCACCAAGTGCAAGCCATACATAATAGGAAGAAGCATAAGTGATGGTGTCGCTTCCTGCACCCAGCAGATGCAGAATCGGGAGGCGGAAGACCAGCATGAGGACAGCGACTGCAATACCGAGTAGAATGGCAGCATAGATGCAAAATGCGCTTACACCGGCAGCATCCTGATTCCGTTTCTGACCTAGGAGTCTGGATATGGCAGTACTTCCGCCAAGTCCGAAAATATCACCAAAAGCAACCATTAGCGTGAAAACCGGTGCACATAAAGATACACCTGCAACCAGCGCCGTATTCTGTGTTCCTGCGATGAACCAGGTATCGACAAGATTGTAGACCAGACTGACGGCCATACCCAGAACAACAGGGAGTGCGAGTTTAAAGTAGGCTTTTTTGACAGGCATTGATACGAAAAGTTCGTTTTCCATTTTAAGTTTCCTTTCCAAGATATCGTAATTATAGGAAAAATGATTGCATCTGATTGTGACATATGTCACTATTGATATATATTTTTACAAGAGGATCAGGGTGAAGAATGAAAATTGTAACAGATGTTGAACTGGTGAATCAGGCGATTCGTGATTACAATGTATATCACTATTTTGAAAGCAGTGATCTGCCATTTTTCATAGCAGAGTACGAAAAGGCAGAGATACTGGTAACACCGCTCGAAGATACAAAATGGCTGCAGTTTCTGATAAAAGGGACAGTATCAGCATACGGTCTGAATGATAATGGGACTTCTTATACGGTATCGGAGGAGAAGAACTGTTATATGCTGGGGGACATAGAATTTGCGACGCAGTGTCCGCCCATATTCTGGGCAGAAGCGTTGACACCTGTAACTGCGCTGTGTCTGCCAATCAGCACAGTTCGTCCGATTCTGGAAAAAGATGCAGTTTTTTTGTTGTTTATTATTCACAGGCTGGCAGAAAAAATTCAAATGGGTGCGGCTGACAGGCTCAGTATCCTCCCGCTTGAGGAAAGACTTCTGCAATACATGGAGCATATTTGTGAGGACAGAACACTTTCACATATCGGAAATGCAGCTGCATATCTGCACTGCAGCAGGAGGCAGCTCCAGAGACTGCTGAAGAAGCTTGCAGAGAGCGACGCTTTGTTAAAAGAAAAAAGAGGAATATACAGACTCAGAGAGAAATTGCAATAAAGGAGGAAGTGCTATGAAAGAGAATCCAATGATCCGGAAAATTCTGAAATACGGAAAGGATCAGTATGGAACCGTTCCGGATCATCCCTGGCATAAAACACCGGATGCCATCGTACTGCGGCATGAAGATAATCATAAGTGGTATGGACTTATTTTTTCAGCAACTGCAGGACAGCTTGGGATCACGGGAGACCCGTTGCAGCGCATGGATATTCTGAACTTAAAGCTTGATCCGATGCTGGCAGATTCTTTGCGGCATCAGCCCGGAATTCTTCCGGGGTATCACATGAATCATATTGCATGGACAACTCTTTTACTGGATGGAACCGTTCCGATCAAAACCATATATAATTTGCTTGATATGAGTTATGAAATGACAGCTTCGGGAAAAAAGAAGAAATCAATCCGCGGACCGGTGGAATGGGTTGTTCCTGCAAATCCCAAGTATTATGACGTGGTACATGCCTTTGATGATACAGATACCATCCTGTGGAAGCAGAGCGGTTGTGTGAAAGTCGGAGATATCATTTTTTTGTATGTTGCGGCGCCGGTTTCAGCAATTATGTATCGTTGTGAAGCAACTGAAGTGGATTTGCCCTATGATTATGAAGAGAAAGGGCTGCGGATAAAAAAAGTGATGCGCATCAGACTTCTGCATCGATATGATCCGAATCAATTTACCTTTGACAGATTGAAAACGGATTACCGAATCTATGCAGTTCGTGGTCCCAGAAGTGTACCAAACAGCCTGAGTCATGATTTGAACAGATGAAATTGAGCGGGTTACTTTTTTGTATAGAAAGAAAATGTTTATTTTGCTGAAAAAGTAAATAAATAGTGGTTAACAGGGATGAGAGAGAGAAAATGGCAGCAGCTGTTTTCTCTTTTTCCATATGGAAGTGCGGTTCAAAAGCATATACAATATGTATATCGGCAGAAAAGGCACGTGTATTGCTGTTTTCATATGCGGATTGATAGGATATAAT
>JAGOGF010000088.1 GCA_017996845.1 Butyrivibrio sp. | reverse complement strand
CGCCATTTCCTTTCTGCGTTTATGCGCATCCATATCTTCAGATGAAAAGATCCCATCAAACGCAAGGACCGGACACAGTGGAAGATATCCTTCCCTGATCAGTTCGCTGCAGTACTTCTTTGCCTCTTCCTTCGCAACGACCGGATTCTTATTCCATGCAGCTGTCACATAGGCTCTTGGTATCGTTCTGCTCATCGTCTTCTCCTTATGAAAGTTCCAATGCTGAAAAACGCAGATCATCTGCTGTCATCTCTCTCATGCGCTCACTCAGAAGCCCTCTCGCCGTCTGGATTTCTTCTTCAGCAAGCGGAACTAATCTGTCCCCATCGATACGCATGATCAGCATACTGCCGACAAAATATCTTCCCTCTTGTGTATCAAATGCCTTATCATCATTAAAGATAACAATATAATCAGAGTCTCCTATAATGATCGATCCGCTGCAGTCTTTGAGTCCATCAAGTATTTTCATTGCTTCCTGCAGACTGATCTGCTTCATATCTCCGTTAGTTGCTATAACAAGCGCACGTTGGTCCTGACGTTCTGCCTTGTCTATGCATATCGTCTGTACAATTCCATCCGTCAGCGGATTAAGTTTAATTTCAATCTTTACATCATTCATTTTCTGTTTCTCCTCAGATTTTTCCTGTCGCCATGTCATGAGCAACAAGCGACTTATAATAGTTGTTGATCGTTAACGGTGCATTATAAAGAGCGGCAAGCAGGTACTGCTTCATGTTCCGGATCCGAGTGGTGTTGTCATCCATTCCCTTCAATACGAATTCCAGATGTCCTGAGTCAAGCTTCATAAAACGGCTTTTTACGACTTCAATCGGTCTCTGCTCTCCTGCAATGCCTATCGTCTTTCTGGTGGAACATACTGTATCGATCAGAAGCTCCAGAATCTCTCTGATCGTCTCTCTGTCGTAGGGGTAACGTTCTTCCATAGTCATGATTTCAAGCGTTTTCATAAAATAGATACGGTACTGCTCTCTCTCTTCTCTTCTTTTCTCATCTGCAGAAGAGATAAGATTAGTATCATTAACCTTATGCTTATTTAGCTCAGTATTATTACATCGTAATTTTTCCGACCCTGGATTCGTAATTATTTCGATTCCAGAATCAGAATTAGTACGATTCAAGAATCGTAAATTCTCCGATTCTATGAAATTCATGACATAGATCCGTGTAGGTTTTCCCTGCCCCTGACGCTTGCGTTCAATCAGTCCAAACTGTTCCAGCTCACACAGTAATTTTGTTGCCGTCTTGTCTGACAGATTTAGTGCTTTCCGGATGCTCAGATTGGTAGCATAGATAAATATCCGCTTTTGCTCATCGATCCATTTGTTCCTGGCAGACAACGACACCCTGTCCAGAAGCAGCCCATACAGCAGCTTGGCAAGCGGGCACATCGTTTCAAATTTTGGATCCGTAAAAAGGATTTTCGGTGTACGATAAAAGGCAAACTGCTCTGACTGCACTTCATAAAAGTAGTCGTATCCCACATCATCACCTTACCTTCCCTCCTGCTCCTTAATAAGATTCTGCATACATGGCCAACAGAATGGCCTTCCTTTTCCATAGCAGCACGGATGACCACAGTTTTGGGGCTTTGGAACCGATTCTGTTCCCAGAACCGGTCCTTTTGCTCCTTTCTTTGTTCCAGATGGCTGCCTGTGAATCTGATAAACTGCCCCGGTTCTCATAATGCTTCGCCTCCCCTGGACTTCTTTACTGCATCCTTTGCATGCTTTTCCGGAGACTGTTTTGCTGCTCCATCTTTCTTTGCTTTCAGATCTCCAAGTACAGAATCCTTATCAACTCCATGCTCCTCTGCATCCAGTTCTGCCTGACGCGCTTCGAATCTATCTGCCATCTCAAATACATGCGCTTTGGCATCGTAGTGATAAACATGGTCGGTCAACTGCTCATCCGGGCTTACCTGTGTGGAATTAACTTCCTTTACCATCTGTTCCAGTTCTTTCGCTGTCATCTGGCCATTGTCTCTGACAAGCAGCACTTCATGGATACTCGAAGGTAAAACATAGAAGTCACCACCAAGCTTCTGCGCTGCATCTTCCATGAAATTCGGGTAGGCAATGACACCCGCCCCATTGATCTTATCCGGTACCGAAGCAACAAACATCTGCTCATCTGCAGGACTCATATCCTGGTCAAAACCAGGCAGCATTTCATTCATAATTTCTGTCATGCCGCGAACCTCAGCTGGTCTGATCTCAGGTGCATTCTCCATGGCATCTGCATGAAGCTGCTCCTGCGTGATCCCAAAGTGCTCCATCAGGTTGTTGGTCACAAGAACTGTTCCTCTGCCGGATTCATTCTCATCAAGGATCAGACGGTAAACAACGGCCATATCCTCCATGTCCTCATGCGGGATTTTAGCCAGCATCTCTGTATTTCTTTCTGCAGAAACTACTTCCATGGAAAGCTTGTCCTTCATCTGGCTATAATCAGTGAGTGAGTTTACATCATACTGCGGCGTATCCTTCAAGCCATTTTCTGCTGCATCAGCTGCGCGGGAAATAGCATCTGTAACTGTAATCTCGTTTGCCTTGTACTGATCAAACAGACGATTGAGGTTTACATTTACACCAATATGGCTATCTTTTCCCTTTACTGTAGCTGCGTCATAACTCTCATTGAGCTTATCTACATGAACAGATGAAACTTCCATATTGGTTCTGCCACGATGCTCCAGCTCATTATTAATTTCCTTTATAAGATTCTTTTTAAAATCTTCAAAATCCATAATGTTAGTTTTCCTTTCAACATTCATAGGTTGATAGTTACAGACCGTCGTCTGATTTCGGGCAAAAGAAGAGCGCCAGACCTGTGATCATACTGATCACAAGCTGACGCTCGTTATTTACCCGCTACTCTTCTGCAAAAGAAACGCAAGTGAGAGGTTCCAGATCTTTGCTTTCGCCCTCACTTGTCTATGATAATAATATCACTCTGAAAAACTGGTTCATAGATACAAAACACTATCGATTCATTATCATTTTATTATCAGATCTACTTTCTTATATATCCGACAGCAAATTAGTTACTGCTGTCAGCAGTTCCGTACCAAAACTGCGCAGGAACGCAGGCACTCCGCCAAAAAGCACTCCGATCAGCATTCCATGCCAGAAGAAATTCCAGTCGCATTGTCCCATAATTATGGAAGCTATCGACACTACAATAAAAATGGCCCCAAATAATCCACAGATCATCTGAATTACTCCACCGGTAAAATCAAACATGCCCGTGATCAATATCAAAACTATGATTACCGGCAGCAAAGCCAGCTTCAATAACCAATGCAGCAGTATTCCAATGCCTTTTAATGCAATCATAATTTTCCTCTCTTTCTGTAATCACACGCGCTTGCTGATCTCCTGCAGCTGCCTGTAGATTTCTGTAAGTTTATCGTCTGTATTAAGATTTCTGAATTCATCCATGCTCATATCAGATGCCGTTTTTCCAACTATTCTTTTGGAAATATCTGCTGTTGTCTTCTGCATCGCCTCATAATAGGCATTGAGACGGCTTGTACGCTTTTTGAAATCAAGACCCCACTTGATCACTGACCTTGCCAGAAAAGCTTTCTGTACGCCTCTGGTCATACCAAGGCTCTCGTTCATATCTTTCAGGAGCTTTTTAAAGTCACTGTCCTCAATGGAAAGATGGCTGATGGAAGAATCATCATCTTCAAAATCTTCTGTACCCGGCTGATCGTCAAACTGTATCTTGCTGACATCTTCCCAATTGACATTTTTTGCTTTTGCTGCCTGGTTTGCCGCCCATCGAAAGCCAGGATTCTTTTCCTGATACAGCTTCGGTGCCGAATCATTCAATGCCTTAATTGCGGCCTTTTCACAGGCTTTCAGTTTAATCGGAATATCCATACGCATCTCCGCATCTGCCATCATTCATTACGTTTAATTACGTTTAATTACGTTTAATTACGTTTAATTACTGTTTATTACTGTTTATTACTATTCACATTATGCTTCATTGCCTTGGTACTGTCAAGTACGTTTTAATACTGTCATCTTACAAGTTCAGGAAAATCGTGCATTACTTCTGCCTGATAGTAACTTGCTGCCGTAGCCGGTGCATTAAACAACGCAGCAAGCATATATTTTTTGATGTTACGCACCTTTGTAGTATTACTGTGAATGCATCCCATAACGTATTCAATATGCGAGTAGTCAAGCTCCAGGAACCTTGATCTGACAAGCTCCGCAGGATATCTGTCACTGGCTATCACAATTTCATCTCGTTTTGATACAATGGTTTCCAGTATCAGTTCATAGATACCTTCGATAATATCCTGATCCAAAGGATATCGCTTTAGCAGTATGTCATATTCAATATTTTTCTTGATCAGATCTGCATATTCATTCATTCTGATCCTGTTCTTATCGATATCACACGGTAAAGCTTTCTGCTGTCCGATCAGATTTGATTTGATTTCGTTAAAATCAGTATTGGTAATTATATTCTTATTAGGGTTTGAAATTCCAACTTCAAGAGGTTGGTTTTCCAAACATCCAGAGGTTGATTTTTCAAACTTCAAGAAGTTTGTTTTTCCAACCTCTGAATTATGATTTTCTCGTTTATCCTTTGGAATATAAAAGCTTTTTACATAGATTCTGGTAGGTCTCCCCTGTCCCTGCCGCTTTTTCTCGATCAAACCTATTCCATCCTTACTGTCCAGCTCCGCAATTGTCTGTATTGCCTTATTCTTTTTGCATTTCAGCAATTCCATCGTATCCTCAACCGAGAAGTAGATAAATGCATGGTTTTCCTGATCCATCCAGTTATTCTTTACTGACAGTCCAATGCGGTCAAGCATCAGTCCATAAAGGACTTTGGCATCTGTTGACAATCCACTGAAAAACTTATTGGAAAATAAAGCTTTGGGTATTCGGTAAAATGTGAACTGATCTGCTTCTGATCCGGTAAAATATTTCAGGATTGGTTTCTCATTCACTCCTGTCTGCCTCCTTTCCAGAAGTGCAAATCCCGCACTTCTAAAATTATCCAACTCCCTGAATTGCCGGATCTTTTACATAAATGATACTCGGCAGACCACCGCCGCGCTTTTTCTTTTCAATCAGCCCCAATTGTTCCAGTTCAGACAAACAATCTATTACCTTTCGCCTGGATAGCTTCATGTCTTCCTGAAGCTCTGCAACCGGATAAACAATATATACGTGTCCATTTTCATCCATCCATTTATTTTTTAGCGATGTACCCATTTTATCAATCATCATCCCATACATGATCTTTGAGGGGCTGGACAATCCGGCAAATACATTATTTGTCATCAATGCTTTGGGAATCCGGATGAAGCTGTACCTGTCAGCTTCATCCCTGCCAATAAATCTGAAATTCATGCTGCCACCTCACTTATACCTCTTCCGGTTTGTTCTCTTTACTCCATTCTGACAGCAGCCTGAGAATAATTTCTTCTCGTTGCACTGCAGAATAATGTACCGGGAAGTATTGATTTAACTTTTTCCCCGGTAGCATAACCTTTCCGTTATCCTTTGGCTTAGGTAATGCGTCATTCATCAGTTCTATCATTCTCAACTGTGTCATTTCAGTTGTATCCCCGGCAGATCGAATTGCTTCAATTTGCTCTTTTTTCAAAAAACCATTTTCTTTTACATACTCGTAAATCCATTTTTGAATCTGAATATCAAGATATGATATTTCAACGGAAAGAGTAATTGCAATTTTTTTCTGATCAACTAAATTTAATACTTCTGATTGAA
Organism: Butyrivibrio sp.; assembly: GCA_017996845.1. Next base: position 4,920 of record JAGOGF010000088.1, on the reverse strand, counting down.
GCTCTGTCAGCCGAAGATAGTTCTGAACCTGTCTTCCTTTTAATCCAATAGATTCTCCTATTTCCTCACGTGTCTTTTTCCCTGCTGCATCAGCTGCATCAGACTTGTGGCATTCAGTGCCACAAGTTATGTCAAGCCTTGCTCCCTGCCTGCTCATTGCTTCCATTTTCATTTTTAAAGAATAAGCACGCTCACTCGGAAGTATTTCTTCTCTCTGCATGTTGGCATCAACCATTGCGATTGTTGCCTCATCATTAGTCATCGGTTTAATAATTGCCGGAATTGTTGTCAGACCTGCCAGACTGGCAGCATGCATTCTCCTGTGTCCGGAGATCATTTCATAGCTTCCTGCGTCATCAGGACGCACAAGTACCGGAACAATTACACCATTATTCCGGATACTTTCTACAAGATCATTCATATTATCATCATCCAGAACCTTAAATGGATGGTTTTCAAAAGGGTAAATCTGATCAATGCGGATTTCCGTCGTTGCATCTTCTGCGACTGGAGCACCTAATAATTCATCTACTGATGCAAAATGTACCTTTTCTCTTTTAACAGCCATGTTCCAATACCTCCTGCGTCAATGCATGATATGCAGCTGCAGCCTTTCCTTTAGGATCGTACTCATATATTGTCTTTGCTGCCTGACTTGTTTCCGAAGCACGTACAGATACAGGTATTTCTATCGGGAAAACCGGTATCGTTTTTCCATATACTTCATTGACCTCCTGCACGATTTCTTTTGCATATACTGTTCTGCGATCTATCATGGTAAAGAGGATCCCTTCAATGGAAAGTCGGCTATTCAGGCGTCTTTTAACCGTATATACCGTCTTGATCAGCTGTTGAAGTCCCTTTACCGGAAGATATGCCGCCTGCACCGGAATCAGAACAGAATCCGCGCATGCAAGAGCATTGACTGTCAATATTCCTAACGATGGCATACAATCAATCAGAATATAATCATAGAAACCTCTGATATTCTCAATATAGACATGAAGGATCTGCTCCCGACTCATTGCATTTACCAGTGACACTTCTGCAGCGGAAAGTTCTATACTCGCCGGAAGAAGATCCAGCTTCTCTGATATATGATGAATGCCAAAATCATCTGCCATTTCTTTATCATTTACAATGCTGTTAATCACATCTGTAACCGTTGATGAAAGTTTATCAGGCTCTCGTAGTCCAAAGCTTAATGTAAGCGATGCCTGCGGGTCAAGATCAATCAATAATACCTTCATACCTTCAGCAGCAAGGCCTGCTCCAAGATTTACAGCTGATGTGGTTTTTCCTACGCCGCCTTTCTGGTTGGCGATTGCTATAACTTTACTCATTAGCTTCCTCCTTCGACATGATCTTCTTTAATTTGTTTAAATGCATCATTTTGTCATACTGCGGCTGCTCTACCGGCTTTTCTTTCTTAACTTTTTCCCCAGCCTGCTTAAATGCTTCCATAATTTCCAGCATGGTACGGATCGGTGTCATAGTGTCCTCACCGATTTCACTGAAATTATTCAACCGTTCCAGTTCTGCAAGAATTGCTTTCAGATCTTTCTTGAATTGAAGCACCATCTGCGGATTTCCCATTGCATGTACTTCGTTTTTCAGAACCGCCTCTATCATGTAATCCTGCTTTGTCCGGTATCCGAGCAGCCTCACACGATCATTTAGTTCGACCTCCTCTCCTTCCGACATGCGAAAAGCAATCGTCCGGCTCCTCCAACGATTTTTATCATCCCTGACTTTTTCCGACATTCAAAAGTTCCTCCCTTTCCTGATTTAACTGCTTCGCCATATCACTCTGGATTGTCGGGAACAGATGCGCATAGCGATAAGTAATATCTACCGCCTCGTGACCTACACGATTTGCGATTGCCAGTGGTGAGAACCCCATATTGATCAGCAGAGATACATGGCTGTGCCTCAGATCATGGATTCTGATTTTCTTGACTCCGGATGCCTTGCATCCTCTTTCCATTTCATGGTGCAGAAAGCCCTTTGACATACAGAAAATTCTCTCTTTCGGACCAACTTCATACAGATGACTCAGATAATCTTTCACCTCCGCTGTAAGGAAATCCGGCATAATGAGCACACGGTTGCTCTTTGGTGTTTTCGGATCCGTAATGACATCCTCCCCCTTTAACCGTTGATAAGATTTGTTGATTCTCAGCGTATTCTCTTCCAGATTGAAATCTTCCGGCGTCAGTGCAAGCATTTCACCCAGTCTCAGTCCGCACCAATACAGAATTTCGAAAGCCATATAGGATTCCTCCTTATCGGCAATCTCTTCTACAAATGTTTCATACTCTTCCTGTGTCCAGAATGACATCTCTTTACATTGCTCCTTTCCCATATTCCCTGCTAATCTTGCCGCATTAATCTGAAGTCCATAAATTCCAACAGCATGATTTAAAATGGCACTCATCTGGTTATGTATTGTTTTCAGATAAGTTGGTGAATATGATTTGCCATATGAATCTCTGTATTTCATGATGTTGTTCTGCCAGTTCACAATATCCGAGGCTGTTATTTCCGATAATTTTTTATTCTTAAAATATGGCATAATTTTTGTCTGAATAATATGTTCCTTTGTCAGCCAAGTATTTAGTTTCACACGTGGTTTTTTGTCTTTGGTATAGACTTCAACGAAACTTTCAAAATCCATCGACATATTACATTGTGTCTGCAGCTTAAATTTTCTTTCCCATTCGATGGCCTCCGTTCTTTTTTCAAAGCCGCGTTTCGTTTTCTGTTTCTGGTGACCAGTCCAGTCCTTGTAATAAGTCCGGACCTCCCACTTACCTGTTTTTCTATTTTTATTTATTGCCATTTCATCTGCTTCCTTCTGCTGCTACGCCGTAATATGACTCTTCAAAATACTTTCTGCTTACGCGCCCGGTCACAACATGAAATCCCTTTGATGCCATTTCTTTATTTAGCTGGCGGATTACTCTATAGGCCATGCTTTCCGATACGCCAAGCGCAGTTCTGACATCCTCAGCTCTCATAAATCTCGAATTTTCCATAAGTGTTTCCTCCTGTTTGAATTTTCCTTTAAAATATTTCTTCGCAGTTCATTTATGTACTGTTTGTATCTATTACATTAACAGTTCATTTCTGCACTGTCAATATGTATTCTCAAAAACATTTCATTTTTGAACTGTATATGTTATACTTGTGCCATGTAAGGCATAAATATTAGGAAAGAAGGTTACTGTCATGGCAAATAATGAATCATCCTTCATACATCCGCTCGGTCAGAAAATCAGGGAATACCGAAAATACCGCGGTCTGACGCAAAAAGAACTGGGTGATAAATGCGGGCTTAACGAATCCACTATCCGAAACTATGAGCTTGGCAATCGTTATCCTGATGAGCCGACTCTTACCAACATCGCAGATGCACTTGAAATCGACCGCTATACTCTTGCAGATCCTGATCCATCCTCCGTATGGGGCGCAATGCACATTCTTTTTGATCTTGAAAAGAACTACGGTCTGACACCTGTACTTATTAAAGGGCAGGTTCATCTTGTTCAGACAGATGCTACCGAGGATCTGACTGTAGAAGAAAAGTTCAATCGTCTGCAGTTAAAACAATCACTTGCTCTCTGGGGACATATCCGCAAAGTCTACGAAGAGGGCAATCTGCTCGATGAAGAATACTGCAGCTGGAAAAGCGAATATCCTGACTATATTGATCAGGATCAGCTGTATGGCTACCATGAAGACTCCGTCACAGCAGAGCAAATGCAAACACTCGGTCAGGAGTTCAGGCATACTGATAACAGTTCATCGGCCTCTGATGCAAATGATGCAGCACCTCAAAAGAGAAAACGACGCACAAAAAAAGCCGGGAACGAGCCCCGGTAAAATGTGAGAATTCTGTCCGATTTGGACAAATGATAGAATGGGTACAAAGATTTCCATTATTCTTCGACTGATTCCAATAATGAACTATGTTGTCATTTTGTTGTCACTCGCATAAAAAAAGGCTGGAAACCCTGTAAATATCAGTGTTTCCAGCCTCAGAAAATTATTCAAACTCTATCGTACCCGGCGGCTTACTGGTCAGGTCATACATTACGCGGTTAACGCCTTTGACTTCATTGATGATGCGGTTCATGACGGTCTGGAGTACTTCCCATGGGATTTCGGTTGCATCTGCTGTCATGAAGTCACTGGTATTGACGGCGCGCAGGGCAACTGCATAGTCGTAGGTTCTGCCGTCTCCCATAACACCGACGCTGCGCATATTGGTGAGCGCTGCAAAGTACTGGCCGATGTTTCTGGCAATACCTGCCTTCGCGATTTCTTCGCGGTATATGGCATCTGCTTCCTGTACCATTTTAACTTTCTCTTCTGTTACTTCACCGATGATACGGATGCCAAGGCCGGGTCCCGGGAAAGGCTGTCTGTAAACCAGTGCTTCCGGAATGCCCAGTTCCAGTCCTGCTGCGCGGACTTCATCCTTGAAGAGCATGCGGAGCGGTTCCACGATTTCCTTGAAATCAACACAATCCGGCAGGCCGCCGACATTGTGATGTGATTTGATGGTTGCACCCTTACCGATGCCGCTTTCTACGACATCCGGATAGATCGTACCCTGTACCAGGTAATCAACTTTGCCTATTTTTTTTGCTTCTTCTTCAAATACACGGATGAACTCTTCACCGATGATCTTGCGTTTCTGCTCCGGTTCTGTTACGCCCGCAAGTTTATCATAGAAACGCTGCTGCGCATTGACACGGATGAAATTGAGGTCATACGGGCCGCTCGGACCGAATACTTTCTCTACTTCATCGCCTTCGTCCTTGCGCAGAAGTCCCTGATCAACGAATACGCAGGTGAGCTGCTTGCCGATTGCCTTGCTCATCAGAACGGCTGCAACTGAGGAGTCTACCCCGC
>JAGOGF010000087.1 GCA_017996845.1 Butyrivibrio sp. | reverse complement strand
TCCATCAAAAAAGAAATGTTTTTGATATGATCATCATGATTGACTGCAAGCACATTAAACAGCATTCTGGTATACAATTGTATGGCGTCCTGCTTATTTCCTGCAATACGGTTCAGAATCTGAAACACCTGCTCATAACTGTATGCACCATCCATTCTGAAATCAAAATGCCCCATTCCTGAAAGTGTCTGCATGTGAATTTTCCGGCCTTCCTCTGTTCTGTCAAAACGTTTTGTCAGAAAATGATGCCGTCCGTTCTCATTCCACAAAAAACAATCATTCATGATAATCCCGGCTTTCTGTGCCATCAGATAATATGCATATTCTATTCTGGTATAATCGTTTCCATCACGATCTTCCTTATCACGATTTTCGCCGATACCATCAAATTTCATCAGATAATAGTCAAATCCCTTTCCCGCATCAATTTGTCCGGAGCGCACTTCCTGCGTCTTTTTGTTCCATGCAATCACTGCCTTTGCCCGTGCTCCCCCGGCAGAAGTACCAATCTGCTGAATCTGTGACAAAGCTTTCTGATCAACGGCTTCATTGTCCGGTCTGAAATAACCTGCCAGATGATCTCTGTTGCGCATTACTGCAGATGCGAGTTCCACAAGTGACTCCATATGAATCGTATCTTCATAACTGCTAACCCCTTCCATTGCAGGAATAAATTCCAGTGCTCCCATTCCCCTTGTTCCGGTATAGCACAGCCGTTCCACGCAGTTCATTGAATCCGCCGCCCTTCCCCTGCTTGCAAGCCAGGCATTGATCAGCGCCTGGCCATAGGAATCCGGTAAAGAATCTGCCAAAAGCCCCGGCAAACCATAGAAGCTATCCGTCGAAAGAGCCGGAAAAGAATAGACACGTTCAGACAAAGGCATATTGATCGGAGATAGTTCTATTCTGCTTTTCAGAAAATCATGATCATATTCAAACCGGGCGTAACGTTCCTCATCTTGTATGGTAACTGCACCAATCGTTGTTCCCCATAAACGTACTGCTGCTGTCGTTATCATTTTTCGTCCCCCCATGTCCACTTACTGTCATTTTCCTGTTCTGTTCTTTTAACAGATGCCCTTTTTCTCGGTTTTCTGTTCTTTTCTCTCAATATTTCCATGGGATGTATATCCTGCTGCGGTATGAAAATATTTAATTCAGAAAGAATATCAAGTGTGCGCATCAGGCTGATCAGACTGTCTATTTGAATGGATTTCCCACTTTCAAATCTGGTAAGTGTACTAAGTGAAACCCCTGCATTCTCGGAAAGCTTTTTCTGTGTCATACCTTTTGCAACTCGAATCTGCTGCAGCCGCTGTCCAAGTTCCTTTATAATTAAATAATCCGGAATGGTGTTACTAATCTCCATATGATCACCTTCCCACATTCTTATCTGGTCTGTTTTTTATATCCAGCTTCTTTATATCCATTTATATCTATAGATTATTCTTCTTTATTTGTTCAGTCAATAACTATTCAGAAAAGAATATTTATGTCAAAATAAGCGAGTAACTATTCTTATTTGAATAGTTACTCGCTTATAAGGTTTTCCTATATGTTATGCTGCTGTTCCTTTTCAATATAGTAACTGATCAGGTCAAGGTCTTCCGGATACGTCAGTTTATAATTCGCCCCGACATCAAAATACTGATATCCACGACAGGTCCCCGGAAGCTGATAAGCTGCAAAATAGACAGAAGAATTCACATCAAATGATCTGATCAGAGGCTGATACCGGTATGCCTCAGGCGCCTGTATCAGGAAATAATCTTCCCTTGTCGGAATCCCCGGAAGGAAACTCCCCAGAGAATCCGTTATATGCTGGCAGGTTTCTATGTAATCATATTCATCCAACAGATCAAAATACTTTTCAAAAACTGCTGCATGGATGAGCGGCCTTGCCGCTTCATGAAAAATTACCTTTTCACAGTCCGGATAATGGGTTCCGATATAATCCAATGCATTCTGAAAAGATTCTGCTCTCGTACTTCCTCCGCAGACAGTTTCAACCTCATAGCGGTTCTGAATCTCCTGCGATTCATATTCTTCTTTTCCAAGAAGCACCAGAAGTACGTCCAGATTGGACGCTCTGCGAAAAGCATCGATTCCGTATGCAATCACTTCTTTTCCACCAATCCGCAGAAACTGCTTGGGTACATCAGACTGAAATCTGCTGCCAAGTCCTGCGGCCAATAATACTCCAACATTCTTTACCATTTCATTTTGTCCTTTACATTACAAGATCCATGCCGAGAAAATTGATCAGTTTGTGAATGACCATCTCTGTCCCTTTACGTACCACTTCATCAGAAGCTCCTGCAATGTGCGGTGTAATCAGAAGATTGGGTGCATCCAGCAGAATATAATTATCCGGGATAGGTTCCTGCGTTACCACGTCGATTGCCGCTCCTGCAATCTCCTGCTCCGAAAGTGCCCACACAAGCGCTTCCTCATCAACGAGTCCGCCACGCGCCGCATTGATGAAGAACGCATCCTTTTTCATCATTCTGAACTGATCATAACTCATCATCTTCTGATTTGTCTTCGTAAGCGGACAATGCAGCGTAACAACATCTGATTCTTTGAGCAGCTCCTCAAAGCTTACACTTTTGACACTCTCGGAAGTAGCCATCGAAGCATCGATCGGATCATATATGATGATGTCCATTCCAAAGACAGCGGCTTTTTCCGCAACCTGCCTTCCCACATTTCCATATCCGACAATACCAAGCGTCATCATTTTCGGGCTTCTTCCGCGAAGCGCAACATAAGGGCTGCTCTTATCCAGCCCCCAGATCGTATCTTTATACTCAGAAGGAATATCCCGGTGATCGGATGTGATCACACGTTCATGTATCAGCCTGTTTGACTTCGTAATGTTGCGGCACAGATCAAGAATATAACCCATGACCATTTCCGATACCGCAGCAGCATTTCTTCCGGCATTATGAGCCACCATGATATTTCTTTTTCCTGCTTCCTGCAGATCTACTACACTTTTAACCCCGCCTCTGCAGCATATGATCAGTTTGAGTTTGTCAGCAGCATCTATTACGGATGCATTCACCGTTTCAAATTCAGAAATCAGGATATCATAGGGAATAATCTTCTGTGCAAGTTCCGAAGATTCCATGACTTCATGATCAACGCAGTATCCCGCTGTATCAAAATCAATTTCCGGGACTGTTTTTTTCAATACATCAACATCCAGTTCAGCTGTCACAAGTGCCCTGTATCTCATACGCCAATCTCCTCAATGATCTCGCTTATATGCTGCGGCTTTCTCTGCTCCATGGGCGGAAGCTTTCTGTAGTCACCATATACATCATGCAGCCACTTATCATAACAATCCGGAACCGGGAACAGACGATCACGGATCGGCATTGTTATTCCGCCCCTGTAATAATCCGAATCATATTCCAATCCCCAGTAATGCGGATGCTGCTGCTCGTTTGAGAGGAACAGAGTCTTACTGTCCTCATTGCCTTTATTTTCACAAACCTGTGCTTTTTTATACCACGAAGCAATCTTTTGAAACGGGATACACCTTCCGATCGCTGAGAGAACATGCGCGCCGGCCAGACGGATTCCATGAAATTTACTGTAATCAATCATTGGACGATGCCCCATTGCAAGCGCATACAGCATCTGAAGGCGGGTAAGATTATGTTTATGCCCGGGTCCCACATGATCGAACACGAACAGATCCAATGAAGGATGATTGTAACGGCCGTCATAAAAATCTTCATATCCATAAGCCGTGTGTGCCATGGTAACCGAAGTATCCGTAATTTTAGATATAAAGTCAAAAAACTGCGGGTAATCCTCAAACCTCAGAAGCTTAAACTGCGGATCTGCTTCCTGCGGATAGATCTGAACAAAGCGGTCATAATCCTCTCTTTTCATTGCAATATCAACATCATCATCCCATGGAATAAAATCCTGATGCCGAACCGCTCCCAGAAAAGTACCTCCATGAAGAAAGTACTGTATATCATGCTTTTTGCAGATTCTGTCCACTTCACACAAAAGCTCATAATTAGACTGATGCAGTCTGTCCAGATAACTATATTCGTCGTTCAAAAAAATATCCTCCGTCAGTCTGGTCTGTCAGATAGAAATACAAACCAGAAAGTTATTGCGCAAAATGAATGCTGTCAAATTCTTCCCGCGGTAAAAATGGGGCCATATCATCTAAGGACGGCGATGTAATCCGCCCATCCGGCAATACCCTGGAAGATGATTTGGGCGCAAAGTTCTGATCCGGATCCACCACTGCCTCAATGATACATGGTCCGTCACTTGCAAGCGCTTTTGCCAGTACCATATCACATTCATTCTCACCACGAAGTACATAATAGCCTACTCCGAAAGCGTCTGCAAGTTTTTCAAAATCCGGGAAACCGACACCGCTGTTATCATCAATCCCGATGAACGGCGGCTGAAAGAGATTGCGCTGTGTCTGGCGTATGGAAAGGTAACCGTTATTATTCAAAATGATAATCTTCAGATTCAGCTTATTCCAGGCAACTGTTGCAAGCTCCTGCAGGTTCATCATAAAGCTTCCATCCCCGTCGATGCAGATGGTTCTCCTGGTGTTGTCTGAAACGGCAACACCCAGTGCCGCAGGAAATCCATATCCCATGGCTGCGCAGCCTGAATTGGTGAACATACGCTGTCCCTGTCTGATTTTACATGCCTGAAAAGTAATGACACAGGCAGCGCCGTTTCCTGTAATAACGCGGTCATCGCTTTGCAGCTGTCCGAAAAGTCTGTCGATCAGAACATACGGGTTAATCAATCCTTCTGTATGGCGGTATTCCGGTAATACTGCAGGATATTTCCCAACCAGCTGCCGGCACCAGGTCAGCCATCCGGCATGCTGATTCGCAGCTTCATAGGGAGCTGCACACATTTTTGCCAGGAAGTCCTTTACATCCGCATTGATCGGCATATCCGGATGAACTGTCGGTTTCATCAGTTCTTTGGGATCAATGTCGACCACAATTTTATATGCATTACGGGCAAAATCATAATGATTATAGCCGATCATACGAATGTTCATCCTGCAGCCGAGTGAAATCAGAAGATCACAATTCTGTACTGCAAAATTACCGGGTCTCGTCCCTACTGTTCCAGGCATTCCTGCAAAAAAGGGGCTGTCAAAAGCAAGCGTATCATTGGCGTTCCATGCTGTCACAACCGGAATCTGCAGCTTTTCAACCAACTGCAGGAACAAATCATGCGCGCCGCCCAGACGTATACCTGTGCCCGCAAGGATCAGCGGTGCTTTTGCCTGCCTGATCCTGTCGATAACCGCGTCAATTGTCTCCTGTGTTACTTCCGGAACTTCCCAGGGATCTTCTGCCTGCGGTTCATAATGACTGAGCTTTTCCGGATCGATCTGTGCACCCTGCACATCCAGCGGTATATCCAGCCATACCGGACCGCCGCGGCCTTTTTTCGCCAGATAGAGTGCTTTTTCCAGATGATAGGCAATTGTAAGCGGATCCGTCACCATTGCACAGTACTTGGTCATATTTCCGACAGAATGAATAATATCGAACTCCTGATCACCGAGCTGACGAAGTCCCAGCTCCTGACAGGACCAGATCGTAGTCTCCCTTTTTACCTGCCCGGTTAAGATGAACATGGGAATAGAATCCACCCAGCCCCCCATTACACCGGTAATTGCATTGGTTCCCCCCGGGCCGCTCGTCACACATACCGCAGCAATCTTGCCGCTCATACGGGTATAGCCTTCCGCAGCAATTGCACAGGCCTGTTCATGATGATTAAATGTGCAGTGGATACCCTGCTGATGTCCAATCGCATCATCCAGATGCATCGCTCCTCCACCGGTCACCATGAAGCAGTCTTTGATTCCATTTTGTACCAGAAACTCTGCAATATATTTTGCTACTTTTATCATAATATCCTACCCTTTCAGTCAAACGTGTGCGGAACATGATCCGATGTCAGCACGCTTCATCTATTCTCTGCAAGATTTCCTGCGCAGTATCCGCTATCCCGATACAGGGATACCGCTCCGGCATCTCCCCTTTCTGATACCCGAATCCGAAACTGACAGCAAGGAAATCAACTCCAAGCGCCTGTGCACCCTGCGCATCATTATCCGTATCGCCTACCATCAATACCTTTGACAGATCCGATACGCTGCTTTCCTGCATACATAATTTGATAATATCGCTTTTTTTGAGCCGATTCTCATGATCAGCTCCATGCATGATATCAGTATAACTGTCAAAATGAAAATGTTTCAGAAGCGTCAATGCATAATCTTCCCTTTTATAGGTCGCAACTGCTGTTTTTATTTTTCGCTCCTGCAGTCCTGCAAAAACATCATAAATTCCTTCGTAAGGCATCGCCTGCAGCAGTGTATGTTCTTTATATTCATTTCGAAACACCGTTGCAATATCCTGCAAAATATCGCCCTTTAGCCCATATGCATCCGCAAAGGAATTCTGTATCGGCGGTCCGATAAATCTGCGAAGCTGCGCGTCAGACAACGGAGCAAAACCAAACTGTGCAATCGTATATTTTACAGCAGACAATACGCCTTCTGTCGTATCCAGAAGCGTACCATCCACATCGAAAATGACCAGTTCATATTTTTTCATCGTATTCAGTCCTTCAGATACTTCGTTGCTGTCAGGAAATTAACCCGCAGCTGTCCGGCATTTTTGCATAAAAAATCTGACATATAGGCATTGAGATATTCCGCCTGCTTTCTCGCAAAATCATATTCCTTGCCTTCATCAAAATAGTTCTGATCTGTTCCGGAATAACCATCAAAGCCTGCGAGGGTAACATTTGTGATTCCAATCCGCATCATTGTTTTGAGCAGCATCATCAGCGAATTATCAATAAAGCGTGATTCTCTGTCCAGCAGATCACTGACATTTATCACAAAATCAAAAGGTTTGCCTGCTGAAGTTATATTGGAGGTTGCTATTTCCTTGCAGTTCCCCCGTGATAATGCTGTTGCAACCTGAATATACCGCTTGGAATTACTGAGGAAAACATAATCCGGTACTATTTTTTCAGGAACATAGTTAATGGAAATAACGACAGGTTTCTTATCCTGCACAAACTGCTGCACGCTAGCCTGCTCCGAAAACATGGTCTTTCCGGGTCCGACGATCAGTACAGAATGTCCTTCCAGTTCCTTCTTCAGTCTTTCTGCATCTGCCGTATCATTGATATTCTTGTCCTGGTATTCCAGATACAGTTGTTCCATATACTCTGCATCATATAACAGCTTCTTCTCACCTTCCAGTCTCCCCAGAAGTTCATTCACCTGATGAATGGACAACGTTTTCTTATTCATCAACTGCTTCACATAACTGGGATGGCAGTCGTTTGATGCCGCCAGATAAAAGAAAAGATTATACCCCCAGGTTGCCGGTGTATAGAACTGCATGATATTCGCATCAATTGCTTCCAGATACTGACTGATCTGATATTTCCTGCCATACTGGCTGTTCATATGCATCGCAATCAGTTCAATCGGCGCGTTTCCAGCACTTTTCCCCATACCGTACAGGCTTCCGTCCACGAGCAGTTCTCTGTCCGTCTCATGCGCCAGCATCGTAATACAATTCGCATACCCCATCTGGAAATTATTATGGCCATGGTATCCGATTGCAATCCGTGGATCCAGATTCTGATCCAGAATTCCCAGAAAATGATCCAGATTATTCTGATGCATCAGTCCATAGGTATCCACCATGGAAACCGCATCCGGAATGACTTCATTTGCAAGTCTGATCAAATCCAGCAGTTCTTCATCTGAATATGACGTTACACTTACAAGCTGTGCAAAAACAATATACCCCAGTTTTTTGAGTTCACTGCAAAATGCAAGTGCTTCCACCCGCAAATGCTTTTTGAAAATAACACGAATGCCATCCAGCCAGCTCTCACTCCGTGGCCTGATATGTTCCAGTGAACAGGTTCCATAATCGATCATGCCGAAAACCTTTGCCTGCTTTCTGTCCAGCTCACCATATATTCTGGCAGCGCAATCCGTATCCGGCATAATACTGCGGTTCATATCAAACGGGCGACGGTCATCCAGAAAACCGATTTCAACAATATCGGTTCCCGCGTCTACCACTCTTTCAAATATACTGACCAGATTGTCATGACCAAATTCCCAATCATTTACATAACCGCCGTCACGCAGCGTGCAATCCAGTAAACTTACTCTTTTCATTTTCTATCCTCTTTCCCGCAGCACCGAAATAAGCAATACTCTCTACATAAAATTGCTGCGGGTCATATAGAGAAATAATACCCGCAGCCGTCCTTATTTATGATAATAACAATCTGTCAAAAAAACAATACTAAACTGCTTTGTTTGTTCGCCTGCCCGTTTTCCTGATCTGAAGCAGAAACAGTGCTATTGCCGCAAGCCCTGCAGCGCTCATGATCAGTCCCTCTCTGAAGTATGGATAATGCAGGCGAATTATCGTAGTTCCGGGCTCCACATATAATAAATTTCCTCTCCTGGTCAGTTTCTGATCAGAGGAAAAGATATCGTGACAGGAAAGTGTTGTATTGATCTGTTCCACATCTATATCTGTGTCTGAACCGGATGCCATCAGCTGTGTCCTGTCCTGTGTCCGTATTGCAATCTGATCCGGCTCATAGGTTACTGTCATGGGAATGATCCGATGCCGTGGCAGTGTATCTGTTGAGGTATCCACGATTGCAGACAAAAGACGTTCCAATGTCGGATCATGTGTCAGACTGTAAAAATAGGTAAGATTAAATGCCACCACCGTAATATTGTCATTTCTGACTGTACCATAAAAAGCAAGCTTTTTGTCCAGATCCTCTGCAGTTCCCAGAACTTTATCCAGCCCATTTACATAAACAGTTTCCCATGAAGCGTATTCTTTCGGGAAAAGATCCAGACTTACTTTCCCAAGCTTTACCGTATCAAACTCCGGATAACCATTATGAAACTCGATCGGCTGACATTCTACCCCTAGAAATCTCTGCGTCTGACTGTTCTTATCCAACGGAATTCCGTCTGCATATATCACAATCCGAACACCGTTTTCACTCAGCTTTACCACAAGATTCTGAGCTGCCTGCAGATCATGATATCGGAAATGATTCAGGAATACAATTTTATAACCGGAAAGTTCTTCATACATGTAATCATCCAGATAATCATCTGTCATTTCAATTACAGAAGGAAACATTCTGGAAATATCAGCCGCATCTGAACCGATTGCAATTCCCGGATAACTGCTGGCCAGCCCAAATGTCCCTGTTATGGAATCCATATGATATAAAATATATTCATTGTTACTGTCTTTTTGTGTATAGCCACATGCAGAAGCGGCTTCTTTTGCATCCGTTTCATCAAAGCCTTTTCCGTGCATGGCACTTTTTTTCATAATGACAGTATCTGCCCCAAGCAGCAGAAGCCTGTCAAACATATAGCGGTAATCGCCATCTGTCATTGCCTGGTTCACCTGCACGATCTGCGAAGCTGTTACAGAAGCTTCCCAGCCGGCACCAAAGGTTCCCTCTTTGCAATCTCCGTAATCCGACACCAGAAAAGCACCTCCTGATCCAAGCGTACTTCCGTCCATTAACGCAATACGCTGCCCGGTCATATGCTGTGCTTCTGCGATCAATGTCTCTTTCTGTACTTCGTCATACCGCTGCTGCGGTGTTGCTGCAGACATATTCCCATAAATCAGGCTCAGGGAAGGAATGGTATCTGCCACTAACAGAACGCAGAACAGAATCACCAATGGTTTTTTCAGCGTTTTCCATTGTAAAAAGGAAAACAGGATCATACAAAGTGCTATGGAAATAAAGCGGAGCATCCATAAGTACTGTCCCCCCGGAAGCGATTTCAAAAGCGGATACGCTGAACCTGTTGTCCCGAAAAAAATAATAATCGCGGTCCAGAACCCCGGCATCTCTCTTCTTCTGGCGGCAATGATTCCGAATAATGCCAGTATAAAAGCTGCCAGTCCATAGTAGAACATGGCCGTCGAAGAAAGACGCGCGATCGGATTCAGGGAATAAAACCCGCTCTGAAAGAACCCTTTCATGACAGAAGCGGTGTTTGAGCCCGCATCACCGGAAACCATGCCGCCCTTAACCGAAGGATATAAATAGAGTCCATCTGCCGCAAAGGACAGGATCATTCCGAAAACAATATCGATTGCACGTCCCTTTGTTCCGCAAATGATCTGATAGACAATCAGAAAAAGCAGTACCGCAATTACAATCATCCCCGCATAACCTGCATGGCATAATACAATAAAGGTAAGTGAAATGATGATTCCAGCCATACTGCCTGCTTTTCCATTTTGCAGATAATCATACAGAAACATGATAAGCAACGGCAATACTGTCATGATCAGCGCTCTCGGGAGATTGCCTTCACCAAATAATGCATAAAGATTATTGGGCATAAAAAACCATAACACCCCGATAAAAACACCCAATCCGGTTCTTTCATGCGCCGCGCCGATGATCGCCCATGCGCACGCGCCGGCAATAAAAATAAATCCTGCAAAAACAACATATCCATAAAATGCGTTTCCGGCAGCCAAAGTCTGACACCCTGCCATCAGATATGCGGCAGCAGGCGGCCAGTATCGCATCAGTTCGACACCGTTATACCACATTGGATTATATAATGGCCATAGATTTCCATTCAGAAGCGAATGGTATACATAATCACCACAGTATACATGATACATGACATCGCTTCCGGA
>JAGOGF010000229.1 GCA_017996845.1 Butyrivibrio sp. | reverse complement strand
CTGGGAACACCGCCCGGGAAAGAAAACTGTTTGAACATTTTCTGCATACCGTCTTCATCTTCACTGATGTTTGGATATACTTCGCTGTAACTTCCTTCCAGATAAGTGTTGGCAATATAGAAATTACCGCCGTGTCCGGGACCGGACAGCAGGATCATGTCAAGGTCATAACGCTTGATGACACGGTTCAGATGTAAATAAACAAAGTTCTGACCAGGTACCGTTCCCCAGTGTCCAACAATCTTTTTCTTGACCATCTCAAAGGTCAGCGGTTTTTTCAGCAGTGGATTTTCAAGCAGATAAAGTTGTCCGGCGGACAGATAGTTGGCTGCACGCCAGTAGGCGTTCATTTTCCGCAGCAGTTCATCTGTGATGGGGCCTTTTTCTTCACAAACCATTTCTTTAGCTTCATCCATAATAGTTTAGATGCTCCTTTCGAAATAAAACAGATGGTTAAATATTTAACATTCTACCTTATCATACAATGCTTTTTTTGACAGAGCAAGAAAAAATGTTATGCAAAAAAGTAAAATAGTTTACAGATATTGCCATTAATGCTTGCATTTAATAAAAAAAGCAATATATGCAAAAAAGCAAAAATGCAAACATAAAAAAACAACAGATTGAGACTGGGATATGATATATTTTATTAATAAGGATAAAGCAATATTGTTTGTGGTTAAATGACCGGGAAAGAGGGGCAAATGAGATATCGGGATCTTGGGAAAACGGGACTTCGTGTAAGTGAAATCGGGCTGGGTGGAGAGTGGCTTGAGCGTCATAATACAGAAGAAGTTTGTGCAGTTATCGATGCGTGTGAAAAACAGGGAATTAATATTCTGGACTGCTGGATGTCAGAACCAAATGTCAGAAGCAATATCGGCGAGGCAATTAAGGGCAGAAGAGAGCGATGGATCATTCAGGGACATATCGGTTCGACATGGCAAAACGGACAATACGTCAGAACGCGTGATATATCTCAGGCAGATACTGCATTTGAGGATTTACTCACCAGAATGCAGACAGATTATATTGATCTCGGCATGATTCATTTTGTGGATGAAGTGTCGGAATATGAGAAAATTATGTCCGGAGAATTTCTGGAATATGTCAGGGGACTCAGACAAAGCGGGAAGATCAGACATATCGGTATGAGTTCACATAATCCTGTCGTTGCAAAGCTTGCGGCTGAAAGCGGAATTGTTGAAATGATTCTGTTCAGTCTCAATCCGGCATTTGATCTGCTGCCGCCAAGTGAAGATATCAATACACTTTTTGCGGAAAAGTATGATGAAAAGCTGGGAGGAATTGCACCGGAGAGAGAAGAACTCTATAAAGTCTGCGAGAAAAACGGCGTCGGAATCACAGTCATGAAGGGATATGCCGGCGGACGACTGTTCCAGGCGGAACACTCTCCATTCGGGGTGGCGCTTACACCGGTACAGTGTATCCATTATGCACTGACACGTCCGGCAGTGGCATCGATTATGGTGGGATATGATACGCCTGCACATGTGATTGCAGCAGTAGAATATGAAACAGCCACAGATGAAGAAAAAGACTATGCAAGTGTACTGGCAGGCGCACCCAGCCATGCTTTTATTTCGGGACAATGTACCTATTGCGGACACTGCGCCCCGTGTCCTGCAGAAATAGATATTGCTATGGTCAATAAGCTTCTTGATCTTGCAGAAATGCAGCCTGTGGTTCCACAGTCACTGCATGAGCATTACAGGCAATTGCATGCAAATGCATCAGATTGCATGGCATGCGGCGGATGTGAATCCAGATGCCCTTTTCATGTTCAGGTAATCAGTCGAATGGAGCGGGCAAGTGTAATGTTTAACTGAAAAGAATCTTAAATAATGAAAATCCCGTAATACATGGAGTTGTAAGTTGTATTATGGGATTTTTCATATGGAAACAATAAAAATGCGAGAATTATATAAAATACATTGACTTGGAGCTGACACCAGGTGCTATGCTCAAAGGGTAATGTGTCAGCGAAAGGAGTATATCTGTATGACAATTAAAGATGTATGTGAACGATTTGATATTACGCAGGATACGCTCAGATACTATGAACGTGTGGGAATGATTCCCGCTGTAACGAGGACAGCAGGTGGTATCCGCGATTATCAGGAGTCTGATCTTGGATGGGTACAGCTTGCAATCTGTATGAGAAATGCAGGACTTCCCGTAGAAGCGATGATTGAATATGTAAGGTTATATCAGGAAGGCGATACAACAATTTCTGCAAGATTGCAGCTTTTGACAGACCAGAGAGAAGTGCTGCTCGATCGCAGAAAAAAAATTGATGAAACACTTGATCGGTTAAATTATAAGATCGCACGATATGAGATTGCGGTTGAAACAGGGAAGTTGACCTGGGATGAAAACTGTGAGAATTGACAGAAAGGAGAAAGAAAAAATGAAAAAAGTGAATGTCATGAAACTGACACAGGCGGCGATGCTGATGGGACTTGGGCTGATTCTTCCGTTTGTGACGGGGCAGATACCGCAATTTGGTAAAATGCTGCTTCCTATGCATATTCCGGTTTTGCTTTGCGGACTGATATGCGGATGGCAGTATGGTCTGGCAGTAGGATTTATTCTTCCGCTTCTTCGCGGGGCGGTCTTTGGAATGCCGGCTCTTTTTCCCAATGGCATCGCAATGGCGTTTGAACTTGCAACATATGGAATGGTCGCAGGTCTTCTGTATTCCAGATCCAGATGGCAATGTGTGGCAGCGTTATACAAATGTCTGCTTGCTGCAATGGTTGCGGGCCGTATTGTATGGGGAATTGCAATGATGCTGATCAGTGGTGTGACGGGTAATGCTTTTACCTGGCAGCTGTTCATGGCCGGCGCTTTGATCAATGCGCTTCCGGGAATTGCAATTCAGCTGATTCTGATTCCTGCAGTTATGGTGGCATTGAACCGTGCAGGACTTGTAAAATTCAGAAAAGGACAAAAATCACAGATGGTCAAAACATTCTGAAAGTAAACGTATGAAGAATTCCTGGTAAAATTATTTTGCACAGAAGCTTTGAGACGAGGCGGAGCACAAATTTTTGCAGGGAGCGCTCCGGAATGGAGGAAAAATGTACGATTCAAAAGCCGACAGAATAAAGGCCTGTGAAGAGAAATTCGAAGTATTGTTCGGAAAAAAGCCAAATGAAGGAGAAGGCAATGACCCGGAACTTTTGCAGATACTACAGAGATTTATTTTCGGGCAGGTCAGTTATCTGGGAAGTCTGAATGATCAGACAAGGGAACTGATTACCTGCGTGGTACTGGCTGTTTATCAGACACTTCCGCAGCTTCGAAGTCATGCTGCTGCTGCGCTTCATATTGGTATTT
>JAGOGF010000228.1 GCA_017996845.1 Butyrivibrio sp. | reverse complement strand
CCTTGCTGATTTAACTTATCTTCTGCAGATATCTGAGTGCATGTGTCCGATAGAGTGCTCCGATCAGAACAGCCGCGGCACAGGTTCCACCGCAGGTGCTGACCAGAAATGGAATGATATAAGCAAAGAGTGCTGCCTGTTTTCCCATAAAATACACTGCAACCGGGTATGCCAGCAGCCCTCCCAGAATCCCCGTGCCGAATATCTCTGCCAGATAAGTCGGCAGCAGTTTTCCGACATAACGGTAGGTCACGCCGCAGCAAAAAGCGCCCAGCATACTGCCGGGAAATGCCATAAGCGTACCAGTCCCCATAAGATTCCGGATCAGTGAAGTGCAAAACGCAATTGCTACACCGTAAAAAGGCCCTAAAAAAACGGCTGCAAGCACATTGACCATATGCTGCACCGGAAAGCATCTGGATGCTCCGATTGGAATGGAAAAAGATGAAAGAGATACGGCAAGTGCTATCAGCATGCCTGAAACTACTATTTTTCTGACTTCCTTTTTTTTCATATGATACCTCATGCTGCGACTGTATTTGTTAAAGCAGTGCGCAACTGCCCGGTCGGGCGCAGCACCGATCTTTTATTTTCTTCTTTCTGACCACATCGCATCGCAGTGTTTGCGCATGGTTCTGGCAGCCTGCTCGATATCGCGCTGCGCAAAAATCCCTGATATAACAGCTGCACCGGAAAGTCCACACCCGCTAAGCAGCTCTACATTTTCTGGACAGATTCCTCCGATTGCAACTACGGGAATCTGCACATTTGCAGTGATATTGCAGTAATCTGCCCTGCTGATCGGATGTGCATCTTTTTTGGTTGCCGATCCAAACGCGGCACCGGCTCCCAGATAATCTGCTCCTGCCTGCTGTGCATGAACTGCTTCTATCACATTGTGCACCGTTACACCTATTATTTTTCCGTCCCCCAGAACACCTCTCGCCCTGTGTATTTCCATGTCTTCCTGTCCGATATGAACACCGTCCGCATCTGCAAGTCTGCATATTTCCACATCATCATTGATCAGAAGCAAAATTCCATATCTGTGGCAAAGCGTTCTGAGCGCAATTGCTTCCTGCAAGAAACGATTTTTATCCAGTTCTTTCTCCCGAAGCTGCACCATTGTCACACCTCCGCGGATTGCTTTTTCCACCACTTCCTCAATTGTCTGTCTTTTTATCCACCTTCTGTCTGTTACCGCATATAGCCGTAGATCTTCCTTTTTAAATTGTACATTTTCCATCTGTATTCCTTTCCGCTATCTGCTTATTTCATCCATCAGATACATGCCAAAAGTCCCTGTTCCGGTGCTTCCTGTCACCAGCATTTTCTGCTTCGCCTCCTCTGCTGCATCATTATAGAAATGGATACACTGCGCAACCGTTTCGGTTTTCTCCCCCTGTACCATATAGATTGCAGCAAGACTGCAGCAAATCAGTCCGGACAGCATACAACCGGCCCCTGTTATTTTCTTCAGAAGGTCTGTCCCGCTTTTTTCTGTCAGAATTTTTTTTCCATCGGTTATGATATCCGTTTCTCCTGTTACGACGATGATTGCACCTGTTTTTACCGCTAACTGCTGTATGCACTCCGGCGGCAGGAAATCATCTGCAGCTTCCACCCCGCTGTGGTTGGATCCCATATGACAAAGTGCAGCAATTTCGGTTGCATTTCCCCTGATACAGGTAAAATGAATCTGTTCCAGTAACTGCGACAGAATACCGTCCCGAAAAGAGGATGCTCCTGCGCCAACCGGATCCAGTACAACAGGGATTCCTCTCCTGTTTGCTTCTTTACCTGCAAGCAGCATTGCCGTACAGCCTTTTGCAGAAGGCGTTCCAATATTGATCAGGAGTCCATCTGCCGCCGCAGTTATCTCTGCCGCTTCTTCCGGTGCAGCTGCACAGATTGCCGTTCCGCCTGCAGCAAGCACAATATTGACCACATCCTTTACCGTCACATAGTTCGTAATCATGTGGATCATTGGCTTTTTTTCTCTTATAACATCGGATAATCCCTTTTGCATCCCTTTCTCTTTTCCTCCACATTTCCTGTAACATAAAAAAACGGCGCCCGATTCCGGACGCCGCACGTATGATCATATAAAAAATAATCCCGCTAACATCCCTACGTTGGCATTATCCAAATCAGGTTCAGGGTCGTGCACATGCACCTCTCAGCCTCCCGGCTCCCCTTGTTATTCTTACTATGAAATTCTACAACCTGTATTACCGTATCACAGGCTGCCTGCAAATGCAAATACAAAAAAACAACATGGTTGATTGACCTTCTTTCCTAACAATGCTATGCTCACATATATGAGTATGAACCATTACCATACATACAAATGTGCCGAAACGGCACAGAAACGGGGCTTGTTATGGAAAAGAAAAGTTCTTCTGTTCTTCCGTCAATTATTATCTGTATCAGTGTTATCGTCAGCTGTCTGATCCTTGCCTTCAGCTTTTTAAGTTATAAAAAAAGCTATGGCCATTATATCAGTGCAACCGGTTCAGCAAGTGTAGACTTTGAATCCGATCTGATCGTATGGCGCGGTTCATTTTCCGCTCACGACTCAACTTCCCAGGCTGCCTATGCCACAATTAAAAGTGATGCCGCACAGGTTAAAAAGTACCTGACCGACAATGGTATCAAGGATTCTGAAATCGTATTCAATTCTGTGGATATATCACAGAGCTACAGTTATTCTTATGATATGAATGGCAATCAGACCTCCGCAACGCCTACCGGTTATGACCTTACACAGGGCATTGTTGTCACCTCTTCGAATATTGACACCGTGGAAAAAATATCCCGTGACATCTCCAGTCTGCTGGCCTCCGGTATTACCTTCACCTCCGCTTCTCCTGAATATTATTGCTCCAAGCTGGATGACGTAAAACTGGACCTGATTGAAAAAGCTACGAAAAATGCCAAACAGCGCGTAGATATTATGGCCAAACAAACCGGATCACAGGTTGGAAAACTGACCAGTTCCGATCTCGGTGTTTTCCAGATTACAGCTAAGAATTCCGGTACATCCAACTATTCCTATGATGGTGCACTGGATACTTCTTCCAGAGAAAAAACAGCTACCATAACCGTTAATCTGCAGTATTCCATCAAATAAATCGATGCAAAACATATCGTTAAACCAAAAGTGCCTCAGGATCATTCTCCGGAGGCACTTTTTTCATGCTGCATACATGCTGCTTAATTAAGGCAAATATGATCGGACTGAACTGATTTTTCCAAATCAGCCGGCTACCATCGAATTGCTTGCCGTATCATAGTGATATCCTGTTCCGGTATCTGTTACATTTCCATATACATCCACGGTATAGTATTTTCCGTCCACTCCAAGAC
>JAGOGF010000086.1 GCA_017996845.1 Butyrivibrio sp. | reverse complement strand
GCCACTGCATCAATCTGGAAATCAATTCCGTCTCTGATAAACTTCGTCTCAAAAGCTTTCCTGGCAGGATAATTTCCCTGAAATCTTTTCTTTATTATTTCAGGCAAAAAATTCAAATCGTTGATATCGCGAAACAGGCAATCCATTTTAACGACTGCTTCCATCGTCAGCCCGGCTTTTCCCAGACGCTCTTCCAGAACATCAAAAGCCCCGTTAATCTGTGCCTCGATCGATTCCCCTTCCTTTTTCATGCAATAACCAATAAATATATAATCTCCCGCTTCCACAACTGCTGCATCTGCCCAGTTTTCATCTATTTCTCTTCGTACGATCTCACACATATCTCTTCTCCTGTCATTTCAAATTCCGGCTAATACAATATCTGTCCGATCAATTTCCCGATCAGTGCTGCAATACAACACTTCAAGGGATTGACCTCTGCCGGATGATAATATAATGTACTTTTTTCAAGCCAGCCATTTTTCTTCCAATATTGGTAATCAACCGAATCTGATTCTGCTCTTTTTTTAATCCAGAAGCCTTTCTGTACACGAAAAGCAATCAATGAAAACAACGAAATCTGATCTGCTTTTTGCCACTGCAAAATTTTCTGTATCTGCTCCCTGATCTGCACTTCATATTTCTCACTGACTGCTTCTGCTTGCATTCTCCCACCCATTGAGAAATTCTCGCCTCGCACCACAGTTGCTCCCCATGCCAGAAAAGCATGTTGAAGCGTTTTCATTGCATGTCTGGACGCATTTGCTCCGGAAGTGGTAAACAGAAAAACCTTTTTTCCGTTCAGAAACGGCCTATGGCAGTGATAAGCCATCCGGTCAATCCATACTTTCGTAAGTCCGGAAACATCCTCCACATAAACAGGTGTACCCACAATAATCATATCTGCTGCATTCATGCGGCTTTCAATATTTCTTACAGAATCCCGGCATGGGCATAGCATTTCCGTGCTTTCCATACACAATCTGCATCCATGGCAAAATTCTATATTCTGTTCTGCCAGAGAAATCATATCCGTATGTGTCGTGTTTTCCTGCTTTTGCAGCATCTCTGCATACAAATTCAGAATCATCTGTGTATTTCCATTTTTTCTGGGACTTCCATTTATCAATAAAATGTCCATATCACATTCCTCATAAGTAAATTCGATGCTTTGTTTTACTTCACGGCGCTCTTAAGTTCCATTTCCACTTCCGAAATATTATCCGAAAGAATATGTTGATTGCCTGTCTGGATAAACCCGGATTTTATATACAGCGAGCGTGCTTTTATATTACAGTCAAGAACCCATAATCGCGGTATTCCCAAACACGTTGCAATTGCATATCTCAACAGCTCCGTTCCATATCCCCGATGCTGTTCTGCCGGCAAAACATAAAGGTTTTCAATCAGATCCTCTTTTACAGAAACAATTCCGACCGGAATTTTATCCACCAGCATATAAATCTTTTTACCTGCTTTCATTTCATTTAACAGATACGCTTTCTGATTTTCCACGGTATGCTTTCTGATAAACTGTTCGCTGCAAAACGCTGCATGAGAATTCATCCAGGATGCAGAGTGAATAACTGCCGCTGCCTGTATCGTCTCCTGATCAACTTGAGTGATCTTTTTCTCCTTTTGTAACTCTTTTTTCATTTCGAGGCACTTTCCAGCATCGCGTAAATATAGGTATCTTTCCAGATTGGTTTTCCACCGGCATCTTTCCAAAAATATACATTTTGAGAAAGATGTGCTTCCCGAATAAATCCAAGCCGTTCGAGTAATTTCCATGAATTGGGATTTGCAGGATCACACATCGCATAAATTCTATGGGTTCCCTCTTCAAAACATTTCTGCATCAGCGCCATGCAGGCCTGCGCCGCATACCCCTGCCCCCATACACTTTTGTTAAATACATACCCGATCTCTGTATTTTCACACTCTCTTTTTCCAAGATATATATTCCCGATTACGTGATGTGTCTGTTTCAGCTCAACTGCTATCATTTCATCTGTGCTGATCCGCCACTTGAGATTCTCAATTGTCTCTTCTCTCGTCATTGGCTGATATGGTTCAAATGCAACAACCGCCGGATCTGAGAGATATTCATATAAATCATCTGCATCTGTTTCTGCAAAATTACGCAGGATCAGACGCTCTGTTTCAATTTGTTCCATAGCTTTCCTCCAGATATTTTGCGATTCCATCCTCTTCATTTGATCCGATTACAACATCTGCGGCTTTCTTTACTTCATGAATGGCATTTCCCATTGCAATACCTATCCCTGCCAGTTTGAGCATGCCTATGTCCGCATAATCATCTCCGAATGCGACAATATCTTCACATTTCATTCCGCATGCGCTGCATACCAACCTGATTGCCTGCTCTTTCGTCACACCTTTCCGGGTGTATTTGTACCAGTCTCCTTCTGAAAAGCGGACACTGTCACACTGCGGAAGACTTTCCTTCAGTTGCTCTGCTTTTTTCTCATCCGATATCTCAACACACATTTTGAGAGATTCCAGGTCAAAATCGTAGAAATCTGTCCATTCACTCTCTCCCCAGCTTGGATCCTGTTTTTGCGGATCTGTTTTGTAATTCCAGAAGTGTCTGCTCATCGTATCAATTGCAATTTCACAATCTTCTCCACAAATATCTCTTGCCTTCCTGATCATCTGCTTCGTCTCTGCCGGCGTAAATACTGCCTTATAAATATACTCGTCCCGCTTCTTCACAAGCGCTCCACCGCTTGTGATCATAATATCAGGCTGCAGTGCAGCTATAAAAGAAAGGATATTCTGTTCACTTCTTGACGTGGATATTCCAATCAGCATGCCTTTTTTTCTGCATTTCATTAACGCAGCCAATGTATTCTCCGAAATTGTTTTATCATTTTTTAATAATGTCCCATCCAGATCAAACAGTAACAGTTTTTGATTCATATCTCTCCTTTTGTTGAAACATTTTTACTGACCCTTATGACAACGTAATCCAGTAGCGCTGTTCCAGTACCCCGTCTTCCATTACTTCGTTCTCCAGAACACCGCCGTTATTCATAATTGATCTGGCTGATCCGATATTATCTTTATCACATGTCATCAGTACTTTTGTTATGCCAAGTTTGCGGCACTCTTCCAGCCCCAGTCCGATCATGGCCGTTGCATATCCTTTTCTCCGCTCACTTGGTCTGATACCATCTCCGATATGTCCGCCTGTATAAAGCAGTTCTTCATTCAAATAATGCCGGATATTAATTGCACCGACAAAAATATTGCGATCCGTATCCAGACAGAAAAAGGTAGAATCCGGAACGCGCCCGTCCTGCTCCTTCTTAATTTCCAGATTTGCAAGATAGTAATCAAAATCATGGTAATCATTTCTTCTGATCATATAGGGTGAAAAGTCCTGTTCGACCAAAAGCCATTCCTCCATCATGTCAAAAAGCTGCTGTTTGTATTCATAAGACAATTTTACCAGTTTTATATTCATCGTTTTCATCCCTCTTTTTTTCAACCTTTTTCAAACATTTTTACGGATTGTTTCTTTTACAGAAATCTGCTATTTCCTTTTCCAGCAATCGGAATACATTTGCCACCAGATAGCCATCTGCGATGGCATGGTTCATTCTCACACTGACCGGCATGACAAGTCTATCATTCTCTTCTCTGTATCTGCCCCAGTTAACAATCGGTGCAAAGAAGAGATAGCCATCCGGCAGTTCAATATTCAGAGAATCATAGGATAACCATGAAATATAGGAGGCATCAAACCAGTTCGGATGATTCTCCATGTCCAGACCATATTCCCTTGTCTGCTTCGCCTTTTCTGCATCCTGCACTGCATTCTCATAAAAAATCTGATAATCTTCATCGTAAGTCGTATATACCGGTGTGCAGGTTTGCGTATCTTCATGAAAAATGTATTGTGTCGGATGAATTCTGTCATAACAGATCAGCTCCTGCGTCTGCCACAGGTAACCCATTCTGTAATCATCTCTTGCATTCAATACAGTCGAAAGAATATAAAGAAAATCAATATAGAATTTTGTATCTGTCTGTTTTGCAAATTTAACAAGCTCTGTTACATCAACTCTGGCTGTCATGGATGTAGAACATTTGCAGTCTTCGGAAAAATGCCTGAAAACACCACTCCGATAATATTTATTTTGATCTATTACCTTATAATTCATTTTTCTCCCTGCCGAAGCATTTCCATGCTTCATTCCTTCTACCTTTTCATGCATGCAGCATTCCGACAATATATTCGTCTGTTCCCTCCTGCAGTTTCTTTTCTGAAGTAAAGAGAAAACCTTTGCTTTTATAAAAACGGATCGCAGATTCATTTTTTTCCAGCACCCACAGATGTTCTGCTCCCTGAGAAAGCGCAAATTCCATCAGTTTTCCACCGATTCCCTGCCCTTCAAAAAAAGGATCCACATACAGTTCACAGATCTCCGTTTGCTCAATATGAATCAGCCCTTTCACAAAATCATCCTCATATACATAATAATCATTTAACTTTTCGGGATTTTCCAGGTAAGTTTCTGCAAGCGGAAGCACCTGCATTTCGCCAAAAGAAACATGATCATTTTGGAAAATAGCGCGATATGCACTTCTTTTTGTAAAAATAAGAATTTCCGCTATTCTGGAGATATCTTCTGTTACAGCCGGACGTATTTGTTTACACATTCCGTTTTCTCCATTCCTGCGCCAGTATGCTGTACATCCCAATATCTGCTATTCCCTGATGCTCCATTTGTTTCATTCTGTAATCCTTTCCGCAATTGCCTTCATATGTCTGGCATCTGTACCGCAACAACCGCCAAAAATGCGCAGCGGCACAATACTTCGAAGTTTCATAATATCATCTGCAAGAGTCTCAGGATCAGAACTGTGCAGGTCAGCCGCATGATCCAGTTCTGCATAGGAAAGTGCGGATGTATTGGCCTGTATACCCAGAAAGCGTCTGTGAATGATCTCTGCCTGATTACAGGGCTGCAAAAGTGCCTGCATCACAATCCCGGGATGTACACAGTTTGTCATATAACAGACAGGGGCCGGCGATACCAGATCATCTATTGCCGCTATGGCATCTGCGATCGGCGTATGATCAATCAGACAACCGTCTGCCTGAATGGTAAAACTGATGATATAAGGAATCCCTGTTTCTGCAAGTGCATACGCCATGCCAATTGTTTCCGGAAGTGTCGGCATCAGTGCGGCATAGAGAAAATCCGCACCTGACTGCGCAAATTTCTGCGCCGTATATCGATGGAAATCTCTGGCCTCATTACTGTCTGTCAATGCATCTTTCCCGGTATAGGCATCCCCATAACTCCCCAGCATTCCACCTGCATAAACCGGAATGTGCTGCTCACTTTCCGTAATGTTCTTTAAAAATTTCATATTATCTGCAATTATTTCCGGAGAAAAAACCGAGTCATCTATTCGTTTCCGGTCAGCACGTCTGGTAGGTGTTGTTAAGAGAATCGGCAGATTATATGTTCCGGCAACCGTTATATATTCCTGCCAGATCCTGTACAATGCTTCCTGTCCCTGCAAACGGTAGATCAGTCCGGCCATGGAAACATGTTCATCAAAGGAAAGATGGTATTCTCTTTTTAAACGTTCACCAAGTGCGCCTTCCATCATAATGGCATCTGATCTGTCCCAGCATTCTGTAAAACTCTTTTTCTTCATCATCCAGGCTCCCTTCAGGCACTGCTTTACAGATTCAGTACCATACCTTCAGCCGCTGGAACAAACCCGCATCGCTCATATAGCGGACGTCCCTCACTGGTCGCATCCAGACTGATTTCCGTGACACCGCGTTTTTGTGCTTCATCTAAAAGGAGTTCCAGCATGCGGGCAGCAATTCCCTGTCTGCGATAACCTTCTCTCGTATATACATTCATAATATGCGCCCGTTTCCCTGTCGGATGATCAAACGTAGGCATCAATGTCAGATAACAGATAGAGGCACATCCGATCACTTCTTTTGATTCATCCTCCAATGCCAGAATCGTCGTCTGGTCCGCATTGTGAAAAAAGTCTCTGGAAGCAGACTGAAAGCTTTCTTCAAAACCTGCACGATCAGAAAGATGGTTTACAACACGCAGCATTTCAAATCTGCTTTTCATAACAAGATCCAGTTCTTTGTCTGTTGCTTTCATGATCTGCATATAACCTCTTCTCAGCATAAAACCGCAAAAAACGGTATAAAAAAACGTTTTCAGGAAAATTTTTACCATTATAAAATAGTCTGACAATTAACGCAATATATTTGCGGTTTAATTGTCAGACTATTCTGTAAATGTTATAAATTGTCTACAGTTATCCATATTGCAGAGGCTGTAGACATATATTTGTAAACCGCATCAAATAAACAGGTTTACATTTGATTCTTCTGCATCTCCCAGATAGGATGCCACACCGGCAAATTCCACACCATCAATCAGTTCTTCCTTTTTGATTCCCATGATATCCATTGACATCGTGCACGCGATCAGCCTTATCCCGCTGTCCATCGCATGCTTCATCAATGATTCAAGAGAATCCACATTTTTATCTTCCATGACTTTCTTCATCATGGCAGTTCCCATTCCGCCCATATTCATCTTGGAGAGTTTCAGTTTACCCGTACCCCTTGGCATCATAAAGCCAAACATCTTTTCAATAAAGGATTTTCTGACTTTCTGCGCCTCTGCTTT
This sequence comes from Butyrivibrio sp., assembly GCA_017996845.1. The sequence continues at coordinate 4,196 of JAGOGF010000086.1, read as the reverse complement.
TCTGAGTACATTCAATCCCCAGAAGGTAAAGAACATGGTAACCGGTCTGCCCATAGCGGCTGCTCCGTTTGCAATGATAAAGGATGCCAATACCTTATCCAGATCACCGCTGAATACGATCAGCGTTTTCCCCTGTGGAAGCTCTGTCAGCTCTCCCTTTTTCACTTCACAGGTTCCGGACCCTTTCCTGATATAAACAATATTTTCTTTCCCCTGTCTCTCTGTCTTTACAAGCGTATTTCCGGTTCTTCTGCACCAGGAGTCAATATCTGCTGCAAATCCCATATCTGTTGCAGAGACCTTCAAAACCTCTGCTTCCTTCATGGTACTGACGGTTTCATTTACTTTCATGATAGGTCCCGGACATTGCAATCCGCAACAGTCCAGCACCACGATTTCTTTGTCAGCAGGAAGCGCCGTATCTATCTTTTTTACAGATTCTTCCTGCACTTTCGCAGTTTCCGGTTTGTGGTTGTGATCATAATGTACACTTTTATAGAAGGATGTACCGCCTTCCAGTACCCGCACATGTTCAAATCCATTCTGCATCAGAATTCTTGCCGCATTGTAGGAACGAACGCCAATCGCGCAATAAGGGATAATGACCTTGTTTCTGTCAAGTTCTTCCATCCGTTCTCTCAGTTTCCCGAGCGGGATATGGTAAGAATCCGGGATCTGGTATACCATACGTTCAATTTCTTCTGTAACATCCAAAATAGTATAGGTATTCTGCTTTGTCTGATCTGCGCGCAGCGCATCCAGCTCACTGCAGCTGATGAAATGAACCAGACCTCCGATCACGTTTTCTGCAACAAATCCCAGCATATTGACCGGATCTTTTGCTGATGAGAACGGCGGTGCATAGGCAAGTTCCAGTTCCGCCAGATCTGCTGTCTTTCCATGCAGATGCATGGTAGATGCAATGGTATCAATCCGCTTGTCTACGCCATCCTGCCCCACAATCTGTGCACCCAGAATATCTCCCTGCCCTGTAAAAATCAGTTTCAGTGTAATGGGGGTTGCTCCCGGATAATACCCTGCATGTGACTTCTGATTGATCAGAATCGTCTCATAATCTGTTCCTTTTACTTTTCCCATTGCCTTCAGCTGTTTTTCATTTAAACCTACCGATGCTGCATTTAAATCAAATACTTTGGCAATTGCTGTTCCAAGACTCCCTGTATATTTCTTATGATCACCACTCAAATTGTCCGCCAGAATACGTGCCTGTTTATTAGCAGGTCCCGCAAGCGGAATCATTGTCTTCTGCCCTGTTGTATAATGATCAACCTCTATTACATCTCCTACTGCATATATCCCCGGAACAGAGGTCTGCAGATATTCATCTGCAGCAATTCCGCCTTTTTGATTCAGTGCTATGCCGCATTCTTTAGCAAGCTCACTGTTTGGTTTTACTCCGATTGCAAGAACCACCAGATCTGCATCGACCTTTTTTCCACTGGTCAACTCAATCTGTGTCTTGTTTTCCACATTATGGAATTCTTTAACCCCATCTCCCAGAATCAGATCCACCTGATTCATATTCAGGTTTTCATGCAGCAGATCAGCCATTTCCGGATCAAGTGGTGCCATAACCTGTGTCTGCATCTCGATAATTGACACAGAAAGCCCTGCATCATGCAGATTCTCCGCCATTTCCAGTCCGATAAAGCCGCCACCGATAACTGCGGCGCTTTTCGGATGACTGTCTGCAATATACTGTTTAATCTGATCCGTGTCCGGAACGGTCCAGACGGTGAATATATTTTCTGCATTAATCCCTGGAATTCCGGGTTTGATTGGTGAGGATCCTGTCGCAATCACAAGATGATCATAACTTTCCTGATAGATCTCTCCTGTCTGCAGATTATGAACTTCAATCTTTTTTTCCTGCGGCAGAATTCTTGTCACTTCACTTTGGATACGCACATCAATATTGAATCTGCTCTTCATCATCTGCGGTGTCTGCAGTAAAAGTGCATCCCTGCTGGCAATCGCACCTCCGACATAATATGGCAGTCCACAGTTTGCGTAAGAAATATACGCTCCCCTTTCAAATATGATAATCTGCATTTCTTCATTTCTTCTGCGCAGTCTGGCTGCAGTTGTTGCTCCTCCTGCCACACCACCGATAATCAATGTTTTCTCAGACATTCCATTCTCCTTTTCTGTTCTTATATACACACTGTTTTCACATAAACTTCGCATATATACAGAAAAATCCACCCCTTTTCTGTGCATATGCGAATCCCTGTGCATTAAAAATGCATATTTCTGATGAAAAAATTATACCAATTTGGTGTATACATTTCTGTGACTGTGTCACATTTGCACTCATAATGTAGGCACCTGACTGCACTGAATTTTTTCAAATAGTTATATAATTTATACTGTTTTCTTGTGCAGGCTTCGATATATGTCTATAATAAGCATGTTTTGTAACTTTACAGTACTTTCTTAAGGAGGATTTATGAATTCATCGAATCAAAATTTTTCAGAAACCAGGAGCGAAAATATATTGGGCGGAATCGTTGGTGCCTGCATTTTCTCATTGGGCGGATGCCTGCTCTATTTTCTCGTTTATCAGCTGGGCTATATTGCGGCTATTTGCGGTATCGTTACCTATGTACTGGCGGTATTCGGATATCAGCTCTTTTCCGGCAGAAAGGAAACTGCAAAAGGCATGATCATTTCACTGGTCATAACACTTCTGGCACTTGCTCTTGCTGAGTATCTGTGTCTTGCATATGAAGTTTACGATGCCTATCATCTGGATTATGATATCAATTTCTTTGACGCCTTTAATGCGGTTCCTTCTTTTCTGACGGATCCTGAATATGCCGATCTGCGCTCCGGTGTGATCAGCGATGTTCTTTTTTCTTATCTGCTGGGCGGAATATCCTTTCTGCAATATATTTACCGTAATCACAGAAATAAGAAAGCTGCTGCCAAAAAGCGTTCTATGCCGGCTCCGACTACTACCACTTCTCTTTCAGATTCTTTTGCAGAAGATGCAATTAACCACCCCACACGTACCACACTTGATGAATAATTTTTGTCTTCCCATACATTTCATCGCTATGGCGTTTTAAAGCATGTGTTTGACAGTTTTTTCCATCCTTTTTATGATAGGTACAATCTCCGTCTGATTTTTACAGATTGGAAAGATATGAAATCGGCGTTTTGTTGTATCCTACATTGGAAAGAAGGTTTTCACATGAAAATCTGCGTATATAACTTAAGGGATGATGAAAAGAAATATTTTCGTTTCTGGGAAAAGAATCTGCCTGTTGAACTGGTCGTTTCAGAAGAAGATCCTTCTATGGATAATCTGACACTTGCCGGCGGCTGTGAAGGGGTTTCCGTGCTGGGTCAGATCAGTATTGGAGAGGATCTCATGAACAGTTGGAAATCGCTGGGTGTAAAATATCTGTCCACACGCACGATCGGATATGATCATATCGATATCGAGTACGCCAGAAAAATCGGTCTGCGTGTCTGTAATGTCAGATATTCCCCAAATGGCGTAGCTGATTTTACCATTATGCTCATGCTGATGTGCCTGCGTAACTATAAGCAGGCCCTCTGGCGCGGGCAGGTAAATGACTTTTCCCTGTTTGGTCTGCAGGGCAGAGAAATGAAAAGCATGACCATTGGTGTTATGGGAACCGGCAATATCGGCCGGGTTGTAATTCAGGATCTGGAAGGCTTCGGCTGCAGGATCCTTGCTTATGATGTACATCAAAATGACTGGACAAGGGAACATGCCGTCTATGTTTCACTGGACCAGCTGTTCGCAGAATCTGATATCATCACGCTTCATCTCCCGTTACTGGATTCAACCAGACATATCATAAATGAATCCAATATCTGTAAGATGAAGGACGGAGTTGTTATCATCAACTGCGCACGCGGTGAACTGGCAGATCTGAATGCTCTGATAAAAGGAATTGAGTCAACTAAAATCGGTGCACTCGGACTCGACGTTATCGAAGGAGAAGAAGGTATTGCACATGTAGATCACCGTGTTGATATCATTTCCAATCAGAAAATGGCCTATCTTCGCCAATTCCGCAATGTCGTTATGACGCAGCATATGGCTTTTTATACCGAGGAAGCCGTTAATGATATGGTAAAATACGGCCTCAGCGGTATTCTGGATATGGCTGCAAATCCAAAAGGATCTACCGAATTAA
>JAGOGF010000227.1 GCA_017996845.1 Butyrivibrio sp. | reverse complement strand
ATGTTACGAGCAGATATACCAGAAGAGGTGAATCAGAGTATGGCGCGATAGCTTCTTATATCCATCAGATTACAGCGGCCAGAAAAGGAAACTATCTTGTTTTCTTTCCGTCTCATTCTTTTTTGGAACAGGTGGGAGAACTATATGAAAAAAATTTTTATGATCCTGCCGAGACAGAGCTGATTGTACAGGAAACATATATGTCAGAAGAAGCAAGAGAAGCGTTTCTGAAACGGTTTACGGCAGGAACAGATGTGGATATCACAAAAGTTATCCACATGGATATGGAAGTAGTAGATAACCACAGTCTGATCGGATTTTGTGTGATGGGCGGAATTTTCAGTGAAGGGATTGATCTTAAAAATGACAGTCTGATTGGAGTGATTGTCGTTGGAACAGGTATTCCGCAAGTATGCAGTGAACGTGAGATTCTGAAAGCGTATTTTGATGAAAGCGGCGAAAACGGTTTCGATTATGCATACAGATATCCGGGAATGAATAAAGTATTGCAGGCAGCGGGAAGAGTGATCAGAACAGAAACAGATACCGGAATTGTTGCACTTCTGGATGAACGTTTTTTACAAAGTGGTTATAGTCAACTTTTTCCACGTGAGTGGCAGGAATTTCATCAGATTACGACTGATACAGTCAAATATGAGCTAAAATCCTTTTGGAAGAAGTGGAAATGATAATAACAGGAACGATTATCGCATGTTATGTAAAGTGAAAAACGCAAAAAGATGAAAAGGTTTACATAATTAGCGCTATAAATAGATTATGTAAACTTGAGAATGACGTTAAATTGTTTTAATTGTTAGAAAAATAACATTCATGTAGAAACAAAATGACTTTAAAAAAGATGAAAATGACACGTATGTACATGTGGATAACTTGGTGGAAAATGGGGATAATTTTGAAAACTCATTTTAGAAACCGCATAAACAGTGATTAAAGTACTATATCGAAAAATAGTTACTAAGGAAATGAAATTTGAAGACAGAACTAATTCAGTCAATAATGTTATGTAAACTAAAATAAAAATGACATGCAAGTCATAAATATCCTGTGATATATGGAAAAGGAGCGGGAAACATTGAATTTACAATGTTTCCCGCTCCTTTTTCATGGAAGTACCGATCAGGTACGTTTTGCATCAGCAAGAGATTTCTGCGAAATAACAGCGGAATGCAGCAGAACAATCTCACCTTTTTTATGTTGCTTAACGTTATAGAGCGCATTATCCGCCGTGTACATATAGTCCCAAAGTTTATTTTCTTCCTTTGGAACTGAATTTCGAATACCCTGCGAAATGGTAATAAAGGAGGAAAATCTTGATCCACCGTTTGGAATATGCAGAGCAATGACCATGTCACGCAGTTTGGCTGCAAATTCGGTCACTTCATTATCGGTTTTGTTTTCGTATATCAGTACAAATTCATCACCGCCGTATCTTGCACAATAGATACCACAGCAGCTTCTTGCCAGCAGCTGAATCTGTTCTGCGATTTTCTGCAGACAGGTATCACCGGCCTGATGACCGTAAGTATCATTATATTCTTTAAAATAGTCAATATCCAGAATTTCAACAGCAAGAGAAGTTTTGTTGTGAAAAGCCCGCTCAAAAGCCTGGTCAGAAAAACGGTTGAGGTGATACCGGTTTGGAAGACTTGTCAGCTGATCATACTCAGCCTGTCTGGTAAGACGCATATTTTCTTTTTGAATTTTTTCCTGAGAAACGCGCATTTCTTCCATGGAACGTCGCACATCAACAGAAAATTTGTAGGAAACGGCGTCATTGCGTTTTAAAAGCTGTGAAAGTTCATAATATGTAACGGTGGAATGCTGCAGTTCCGCCTGCATGTCAGCTTTTGCATAATATTCGATTTTCAGCTGGACAATCTGAATTTTTACGCTGGGAAGCTCAAGACTGTTCATGTAGGGTTCTGTAATTTCAATAATGGATTTCACATTTTGCAGATCACCGATTTCAAGAAGAAAAAAGCCGATATCAACAATATCTTCAGCCATATCGGCTATACTATGCCACTGAGAAAGCGTAACCATCAGATTGGCAATTTCGGCATCTCTTTCCGGAGTCTTTCCCGAATAATGCAGAATCTTGATGTTCAAAATGGAATAAAGAAACTGATCAGAAACATCCTCCGGTGTTTTGGAAGACATCAGAATCTCATGCGCATGCTTCAGAGATATTTTCGCCTTTTCCAGTTTATGATTGTGATGCAGATAATAATTTCCCTGCAATGTATAGCATAAAACCATATCATGAGAATACATCGGGTCGTTCGGATATTTTCTGATTTCTTCCAGTGCATCTTTCATATAGCGAAGTGCTTCCTGATAATCACCCAGATCAGCGTAGATGTGCCCGACGTTGGATTGTACAATCCCCTTGAGATTATTACCGCTGTTATTGTCGCAATATCGCAGAGCTGTCATCAGATAATCCATTCCAAGAGACATTGTTCCATGCAAAAGGGAATCGATTCCAAGCAGATTGTAACACCTGCCAAGAAGTATGTATTCAGACGCAGCCTGCAAGTGCTCCATCGCACGAATGACTGTTTTTTTGAAATTGTCATGATTCATAGAATAGATGTAATGCGATTCGGCAATATAGTAGCAGGAGAATCCGATCAGTGCATCATCTTCGAGTTCCTGCGCTCTTCGCAAAAGTCTGGTTGCGGTTTTTGCAAAAGAAGAGTCATGTTTGGCACGTTTTTCCATCAATTCTTCAATCAGACGTTGTACATGGTTGTCGTATTTTTGTATATTCACTGCGGCATATGCTCCTATCAGTAAGACGTCCATATATCAGATTGTTTACACAGATTTTTGCTTCTATCATACTACACCAGATATTTACTGAAAAGAAATATTAATGTAAATTCAGTAAAATATATCTAAAGTGGTATGATTAAAAAATAATATATTGGCACTGTTAATAATACCAGTATGAATATATTGTTATATTATAAGAAGAAATGGAAACAGGTTAAGAGGATAAGTGGGAGGATAAAAATATGAAAAAGGTAAGCAGTACACTTTCGGATCAGAAACCTGGTCAGGATCAGACACTCAGGAAAATTGTATTTGCCGGTATTTTTGCAGCACTTACGTATGTTGTATTTACATTTTTGTCTATTCGGGTACCGACACCCGGCGGACAGGTGTCCATACATCTTGGAAATGCATTCTGTGCACTTGGCGCACTGCTTCTGGGAAGCATGTACGGTGGCCTTGGCGGTGCGATCGGACTGACCATCGCGGATCTGATTGATCCGGCGTACATTGTAGAGGCACCTATTACATTTCTGATCAAGCTGGTCATGGGAATATTGGTTGGACTTGTAGCACACAGGAT
>JAGOGF010000020.1 GCA_017996845.1 Butyrivibrio sp. | reverse complement strand
AATTGGGAATAGGATGTTCCATTCCAGGATGATACATATTCTGAATGGAAAGCTGCTTTTCTGTGGTGAAAACCGGAATACAATACCCGTTTTCAAGAGATGCGCGATAGCAGCCAATTGCAATTTCCGCATCAATTTTTCCAATGATACCGATTATATGATCAATGGTATCTCTATGTTTTTTTACTTCCAGAAACATATGATTGAACTTGATCAAATCAATATGGGTTATAATTCGAATATAATCCACCAGAATATCAAGCGGGTTCCCGCCGGAATTCATTCTTGTGGGAGACATCAGTACCCCGGAACCTTTTCGAAATGCCTCCATTTCGCGAATGTCCGCAGTCAGATCGGTCATTTCATTTTCCAGTTCCGGATCCTTGATCCTGCGAAGCAGATCCGCCCCTGATAACAATCTCATAATATAGGAAAAACTCGAAAGATAAGGATCGATCTGTCCTTTGTCTTTGAAATATGTAACAATATTATATACAACAACCACCAGAAGCATCAGAAAAAAAGAACCAAATGAAAAGAAACACCCGATTGCAGCAACAACTAAAAGCGCATCGGCTGTCAGATGCACCAGATTCGAACGTTTCCCGAGATTGTCCAGATAATCCAGATAGTCATAGATGGAATATTTATTACGATTTGCCATTTTGGCAAAGATAACCTGACAATCTCTTCGCAGTTTTTCATGCTTCATATAATATGCAATATGCTGTTCGAGAAGCTCGAAATCATCTGTCTGCATGGGTGTTCTGAGCATATAATACAGATATTCCTGCCCCGCGCCCGAATAACAATAATCCATACGCTGATAAACATCATCCATGGAGAGATCATTCCAGGTAATATCATCTATCGCATCTTTCGTTATATGTTTTTCAAAATATTTAGATATATAGAGAAATTTCTTATAATCTGCCATTCCTTCGGGAAGTTGACCGTAAATTCGCCTCAGTTTATCCCGAAAATTCTGTTCGGCCTTTTTTTCATTCAGCTGTCCAAAAAGTGTTACTGTGATCAGAAATAAAACAATAATAGAAAAAAAGACAACATACTCCATTTATTTTCTCCCGTCTCAAAGCAGGTCAGATAAAATTACGCAAGATCAAATACATCCCCCGGCGCGGATATCTTTTGAATCAGGTCTCTGTAAGAAGCTCCTGTTTCCGTTTTGAGATAAAGATCAGTCCAGTCATATTTATCCCACATATGCATCGGGAATACTGCCTTTGAAATCGTATGTGTTAGGAAATAGTCCATTCCATAGCCATAGGCATCTTTTAATCTGGGATCCAGCGGCACAAAAGATACATCAAAGCTGCGGCCTGAAATAGAATCAATCTGTTCCTTATACTGCGCAGCCATATTCAGATTCTCCTGCTCCGGTTCCCCATCCCAGTGCCACCAGTTCAAATCTCCCGCATGATAAATATGCTTCCCTTCTGCATTGATCAGAAAAGCAACTCCTTCATCGGTTGATTTCAAACTTTCAATTGTCAGATCGGAATACGTGATCTTACGATCCGGACGGATAACTGTTACATAATCTTTCAGATCCTTATCCGTAATACGAAGTCTGGCAAACCAGGTGCTGCTTTGACGGATATCATCACTCAAGAAAAAATGAACCTTGGGATACAGTTTTACCAGTTCGAAAACTTTTGGCTTAAAATGATCCGGGTGTCTGTGAGACGCAAAAACATAAATGGTCTTTTCAGTATCAAACTGCGGCAAAATACCCTGGGTATAATCAAAAATCAGCACGGTTTTGTCCAGTTCAATTGTAAAACAGCTGTGATAAACATAAGTGATACGAAACATATTTTTCTTCTTTTTCCTTTCGGTGCGTTGGTTGTTTATGATACGGAAAGTTCATGATCAATCCGGAACTTTATTTCTTCTGCTTTTGCATATATTTCATCCGGTGTGACCCCGATATGGAATTTACCGTCCATATACCGGATCATGCCGTGAATCATCGTCATTTTAACATTTTGTTTGCTGCCGCTGTATACAATATTTTTGGCAATATTATTGATTGGCTGCATATTGGGCTGATGCAGATCCAGCATAATCATATCCGCAAGCTTACCTTCTGCCAGATAATCACATTTTCCAAGTCCCATGGCATGTGCGCCGTTTACCGTAGCCATTTTTAATACTTCCATTGCATTTACACTGGAGGCATCCTGGTTGCGAAGCTTGGAAAGACCTGTTACCAGAAACATTTCACGGAACATATCCAGACAATTATTGCTGGCCGGGCCATCGGTACCGATGGCAACAGGAACGCCCGCTTTTATCAATTCCGATATCGGTGCAATTCCACTGGCAAGTTTCGTATTGGATCCCGGATTGGTCACCGCATACATTTTCTTTTCCTTCAGAATCGCAATATCTTCGGCTGTGCAATGAACCAGATGATAACCGCCTCCACCAAAATCAAAAAGTCCAAGCGATGCAAGAAATGCCACCGGAGTCATTCCGTAACGTTCCCGGCATCCCTGCGTTTCAGATGCCGTTTCTGCAATATGCGTAAATACCGGTGTTTCATATTTATGCGCAAGTGCACTGACTTTCTGAAGAAGTTCTCTTGAACAGGTATATTCAGCATGAAAACCGATCATATAGGAATTAAACGGATCTTTTCCATTGATTTCCTGAAACATTTCCTCCACAAAATCCGGGGTCTGACTGAAACTGTTCATCGCACTTACCTGCACACATCGCATTCCCGTTTCCAGACAGGCCTGTGCAATTGACAAAGGGGTCAGATACATATCGAAAATAGCCGTCATTCCACTTGTCAGGTATTCCAGAATGGCAAGTTTGGTAAGCCAGTATATATCATCTGCCGTCATTTTGGCTTCTACCGGAAAAATCTGCATGTTCAGCCAGTCGGAAAGCGGCATATCATCGGCTCTGGAACGCATCAGTGTCATGGCAGAATGCGTATGTGCATTTTTAAACCCCGGCATCAGCAGATTTCCCTCACAGTCGATCTCCTTGTCCCAAATCAGAACCTTTCCGTCATGCTTTTTGTAAAATGCATCCGTTTCATCTGTTTTTCCTGCAAAAAGTATCTTCTCATCTTCAATCCATACTTCCCCTTTGAAGATTTCTTTTCCGGGTTCCATCGTCAGGACTCTTGCATTATAAAAGCGTATCTTCATCTTCCTGCCCCCAATATGCTTTTTACTGATTCATCTTCTTAACAGACTCTGTTACCAGTTTTGCAAAAAGCGGTGCAGCTTTATCCGCTGCTTCCTGAACCTCAATATGATTCAGCGGATTATCCGTCATCCCGGCTGCAAGATTACTGATACAGGAAATTCCACATACTTTTATCCCCATATGATTTGCGGCAATTGCTTCCACAACCGTACTCATACCCACCGCGTTAACTCCCATAGATCGAAGCGCCCTGATTTCTGCAGGTGATTCAAAAGACGGACCTGTCAGCTGACAATAAACCCCTTCCCGAAGTGCAATATGATTATCTTTTGCCGCCGTGCGGATCATATCCTGCAAATCCTTTCTGTATACGGTACTCATATCCGGAAATCTTGTCCCGAGCTCGTCGATATTCTGACCCATAAGCGGATTGGGTACAAAATATGAAATCTGGTCCGTAATCAGCATCAGATCCCCTGCCTGAAAATCATAATCAATACCGCCGGACGCATTGGTCAAAAATAAAATTTCTGCGCCAAGTTTCCCCATCAGTCTGGCCGGAAGAACAACATCCGAAATCGGATAACCTTCATAGTAATGCACACGGCCTTTCATGCATACGACCGGAACATCATCGACGTAACCAAAAATGAATTTTCCTGCATGTCCCGGAACGGTTGACACGGGAAACCCGTTAATATCTGAATAGCTGATTTCCGATACGACCTTGATATTACTCGCATAATCTCCCAGGCCTGATCCAAGGGTAATTGCCACCTTTGGTACAAAATCAGTCACTTTTCTGACTGCATCTACGCATTGCATCAGTTTATCATATACTGCATTATTTTCCATACTGTTTTCCTCTCGTGCTCCTGCATTGTTATTTGGTCTGTGCCTGAATCTGCTCTGCAAGTTCTTCCAGATAAACATAACGGTCCATCAGACTTTCCAGTTTATCTTCCAGAATCTGCTTTTCTTTTGTCAGTTCATTTAATTTGACAAAATCGGTTGCACAGGCAAGAAATTTTTCCTGCGTCTGCCGGATTTTGTCTTCCAGAGCCGCAATGTCCTGTTCAATCACCTCATATTCTTTTTGTTCTTTATAGGTAAATTTCAGCTGATGCGATGCCGTATATACTTTCTTTTCGGGAGCAGGATTCTGATCGCCTTTATCTGCGGAATTCTGATCTCCCCAGGAAAGAGTACCATCCACACTTTCGGCATGCTCCTGAAAGAACTCCGTGTAGGACCCATTATACAGCTGAATGGCACCCATGGAATCAAAAGTCAGCATTCTGCGTGCAACTCTGTCCAGAAAATATCTGTCATGCGAAACTGTTATTACGATTCCGCTGAAAGAATCCAGATAATCCTCCAGTATGCACAGCGTCTGAATATCCAGATCATTGGTCGGCTCATCCAAAATCAATACATTCGGTGCGCCCATCAGCACCTTAAGAAGATAGAGCCTTCTGCGCTCTCCGCCGGAAAGCTTTCCGATTTCTGCATATTGCATTGCCCCTGTAAAAAGAAATTTCTCACACATCTGCGAGGCAGTCACATATCCATCATCTGTCTGAATATACTCCGCCGTATCACGGACATAGTCAATAACACGCTCTGACATATCCATGGATTCGCTTTCCTGCGCATAATAACCGATTTTGACTGTATCACCGATACTTACGTTTCCGCTGTCCGGTATAAGTACGCCTGTCATAACACGAATCAGTGTTGTCTTACCGCACCCGTTTGGTCCAAGAATTCCGACACGGTCGTTTTTCAGAAAAATGAAACTGAAATCGTCAAAAAGAGTCCGATCTCCATAATGCTTGGATATATGTGACAATTCAATTGTTTTCTTGCCCAGTCTGGAAGATAATGCACTGATCTCAACATTTGCATCCATTTCAATCTGATCTTCATCACGCAGAGCTTCATACCGCTGAATATGCGCTTTCTGCTTGGTGCTGCGGGCTCTTGCCCCACGCTGCATCCATGCAAGCTCCTTACGAAGAACATTGGCATGTTTATCCTGTGTGGATAAGGTAGAAGCAACACGTTCTGCTTTCATTTCCAGAAATCCTTCATAATTGGTATCATACGTGTAGATCTTACCATGATCAATTTCCATAATATGATTACATACAAGATCCAGAAAGTATCTGTCATGTGTGACCATGACAAGCGCACCTCTGTAGGACAGCAGATATTCCTGTAACCATTCGCTCATGGCATTATCCAGATGATTGGTCGGCTCATCCATCAGCAGCAGATCACTGCGGGACAAGAGGACACTGCAAAGCGCAGCCTTTTTACGCTGCCCGCCGGATAATTCTGATAATTTCTGAAAAATATCACAAAAACCAAGGCGATTCAAAATACTTTTTGCTTCGCCTTCCAGTTCATATTCCAATTCTTTCGCGGCAACCAGATCGCCGGGATGAATTTTTTTTACATTTTCTGTTACGACATATTCATAAAGAGTCATGTCCTGCGGAAAGTCCGGATTCTGCGGCAGGTACCCAATCACAACATGATTGCCTGTGACGATATACCCGCTGTCGGGTTCTTCTTTTCCCGCAATGAGGCGAAGAAGCGTTGATTTGCCCGTTCCGTTTATGCCGATCACACCGATTCTGGCGCCACTGTCCACGCCAAGATCAATATGATCAAGCAGCATTCTGTCTGTATATGACTTTGAAATGTCCTTCATGGATAAAAGATTCGTTGCTTGCATGAACTCATTATATAAGCAATGCCGCTAAAACACAAACCTAAACTTCATTGGAATCAGGCAATTCTTTTTCAGAAACAGTTCTGATAATCTTTCCGTGAATAACAGGCCGGATCGTTGCTCTTACCGTCTGATCAAATACATCGATCGCACCAAGCGCAGACATACGGTTTAACAGAATTTTTTCAAGCGAACCGTCAATTGCAACTGCGCGCAGGGAAGACATGATCATCTCACTTCCCGGCGTCTCATCCATACGGATTTCAATTGTATCGGGTGTTTGCGGATGCAAATAGGCCATGGCCGGAATATCTTCCTGCATGTTATCAATATTAAAATAGATATTTAAAGTTCTACATGCAGCTTCTTCCAGAAAACAGATCTGATTACGCAGAACAAATCTGCCGTATTCATCGGTTGTCCCGATTGTTTTTACTGCTATGGTATATATTTCTCCATGCATATTGATGTCCGTCACGGTGCTCGATCCGTTAAAAGCACATTGCAGCGCTATGACCTCACTGCCTTCATACAAATCCATATAGAACAAATTTTTTCCGCTTTTTCGAAAACCGATTTTACTGATTCCATCCGTAAAATTATTATGCAGCACCTGAATCATCAGCGGAAACAGCCCAACCCCTTTTACATCAAGATCATAGACTGCCCCATCCAGACAATCCGTCCAGATTCTGCGAAACTGATTTCCGATTCTCCGGTAGGAGGTATAGATCTGATTTTTTTCATTGTCCCGGATCAGACGATGTCCCACCAGGCTCTTACGGCGACTTGTTCCCTGTGTAACAGGAATCGGACGTCTGTTCCACCCGCCATCCGTAATCATTGCAAGTGCCGGAATACGGCCTGCAATGTGTTTGCAGGATGCCTTTAGCATGGTTAGCGCAGACATGTCTTCCGAAAGCGCGGTATCGGAAACCGTAATGGTATGCATAAACCCCTGAATAATACCTGTCATCGTACCATATTGAAATACTTCTCCATTACCGGCATTGGTTGCCACAACCATATTGATATCCGGATAACAATATACATTCTGTCCCAGCATTCCATTAAAAGCAAAGGCACCTGCCCGCTCTGCATTTACCCAGAGCTGATAGCCATAATGTTCTGCATTTTCAATACCGGTTTCGATCTGCGAACCGGTCGATTCCGCAATCCATTTCTCTGATATCAGTTGCTGCCCGTTCCAGTTCCCTTTTTGCAGAAAAAGTTGCCCGAGCTTTGCCATATCTTCTATACGCATGAACAAACCCCATCCGCCTTTTGTGATTTTCTGCGGACAACTTTCCCAGAAAACACGTGTGATTCCAAGGGGTTCGAACAGTCTTGGCCTCAGATAGTCAAACATACTCTCTCCTGTAATTTCTGTCACAATGGCAGACAACATATAAGAGTTCATACTGTTATATTCAAATTTTGTCCCAGGTGCAAACGACACCGATGCCTCCAGAAAACTTTTTCTCCAATCGTTTCCTGAAATTGCACCGCTTTCATTGAATTGCACACCACTTGTCATTGTTAGCAAATTCCATACGGTCAGGTCCTTCTGGCGCAGAATGCTCCATATACTTTTTCTGGAACTGAAAATATCAATAATTTTATCTGTTACATGAAGTTTCCCTTCTTCAATCAGAATTCCAATTGCCATACCGGTAATACTTTTACACATCGAATGTGTAACATGCCAGATATCCATCTGATAAGGTACAAAAGCGGTTTCTCCTATCACATATCCGTTTCTCAGGATCATGACTCTATGCATATCACATCCGGCTGTTGTATCAAGTGCTTCCAGAAAAGTACGCAGCTGACCGGATGATATGCCCTGTGATTCCGGCGTTTTTCGCTGTAATTTTTGGGGATCCTGTTCTTCTGCCGGAAAAGCCGGTTTCTGTGGACGGTAGGATACTTTACTGATTTCACCTGTCTGTCTGTTGATCATTTTGAGCATCAGTTCTCCAACGTACCAGTCTGTTTTTGGCATATGTCATCCTCCGTGTCCTGAAAAGGCTTTCCTAATGACAGTATACTTGATTCCATTTCGATTATCCATTAAAATGAGGCAGTAAGAATATGAAAGATTCATAAAAAAACAGCTCTGAAAAGGGGCATAGAAAAGGGGCATATATTATGTCATCCACACAGAAAACGCCAACGCTTCTTATTATCGATGGTTCCTCCATGCTCTCTACTTCCTACTATGGAAACCTTCCCAAATCCATTCTTTTTGAAAAGGATGAAGAAAAAAAGCTTGCCCATTATGATGAGATTCTGCATACCTCTTCCGGTTTATATACCAATGCAATCTTTACCATGTTTCGTTCCATGCTTGCACTGTTTCGAGCGGTGCAGCCTGAATATACTGTTTTTGTATTTGACAGAACCAGAGATACTTTCCGCAGAACGCAGTTACATGCAGAGATGTACAAAGCACAGCGTAAAGAAACACCGGATCCCCTGAAACAGCAGTTTGGCGGGATGGAACAGGCCTTAACAGACATCGGTTTCAAAGTACTGTCCGGGAACGATTATGAGGCTGATGACTACGCAGCATCCATTGTCCGCAAATTCGAATCCCCTGCGCTGCGCATTCTTCTTCACACCAAGGATCATGATTATGAACAGCTGGTCAGTGAACAGACAAGATTATGGAGACAGGTTGATAAAGACAAAGCAGAAAAATTAAAACAGGCATATGGCCTTTTTGCAGGTACAGATGGCTATGCCGATCTTCCGGCGGGAATATTTGAGTATACCCCTGAAATTGTTCTGGCAGAAGAAGGCGTCACGCCCTTCCAAATTCCGCAGTTATGGGGAATTGTTGGAGACCCAAGTGACGGTATCCCCGGATGCAAGGGGGTTGCTTCCGCTGCCGCACCGCTGATTCGGGAGTACGGTACCATTGAGAATTTGTATGCTGCAATTGATGAATGTGGGGATCATGCCACAAAAGAAAAAGCCTTAAGCACATTCTGGAAAGAATGGCTTGGCATTTCGAGAAGTCCGATCAAGAATTTGAAAGAAAACCGAAGCGATGTTTTTTTGAGCCGTGATCTGGCCATTATGAAAGATGACATCGAAATATCATATGATCTGAAAGATTTTGTTTTGCCGCAGAATACGCAAAAATATATTGATATTCTGCAGCAATATGAATTATCTACTATTATTGCGGATATTCAGAAAAAAGGCATCTGCTGATCTATTATTTCAATATCATCATAACAAGTGTAATTGTAACAGGTGAAAGCATGGTTGTTACCAGAATGCCTCTTGCAAAGTCTTCCTCTTCCAGTCCAAGCTCTCTGGAAACAATCATCGGCAAATTCCCGGCAGGTACCGCAATCAAAAGCGCCGTAACCTTGAGCAGTAACGGATCCGTAACCCACGGATGTACTGCCAGAATAATCAGTACCGGCATCACTACCATTCGCAGAAGCGTAAATAAATAGATTTTGGGATCCGTAAAGATTTTACGAAACGGCATTGCTGCAACCGATGCCCCAAGCACCAGCATCGAAAGAAAGGTTGTTGCAGAGCCCGCATAATTAAGCGTATCTGAAACAACGGATGGGACAGGCGGATTCATCAGATATATTAAAATTGTCAGAATTGCAGAGACGGTACCGACATTCACAACTTTACGAATCAGACCGGAACATCCTCTGCTTTTCTCATTTTGCTCTGCCCCCTCGGACTCCGCTGCCTTTTGATTTAAAATCATCATCCCGCTTGTATAAAACAAAATATTGTAAACCAGATTGTTGATGGAAACATGTATCAGTGACTGATTGCCGAGAACCGCAAGTGTAAGCGGAATCCCGATGAAACCGACATTACCGTATACGGTCATCATCTGATAGGCATATCTTTTTTCTTTCGGGATCCGCATGATTATGGATATGATCCAGCCGATCAGATAGGCAGACATATAACATATGGTAAACAAAACCATACTGCCCATTACCTTTCCAATCGGAATATGCTCCTGCGCAGATAACGCAGAATGCAGTAAAAGTGCCGGATTGGTAATGTTCACAATCAGTGCAGAAATATCCTTTACCGTAAGATCCTTTAAAATTTTTTTTACGGTAAAGAATACCTCCGATCAGGATCAGAAAACATATTACAATCATTTGTTCAACAATGGTCATTACGCTCATTTGCTATTTTCCAGTCTGTCTGTAAAGAGGTTTTTTATTTTCTGCCTATATTTCTTCTTTCAAATCCTCTTTCAAATCTTCACTTTTTTGAAGGATTTCTTACCTTTTCTGACCATTACACCATCGCCCTCAAATTCAGATTTATCAAAAGATGCTGTAAAATCTGCAATTTTTTCATCCTTCAGCGTTACACCGCCTTGCTGTACTGCTCTTCTGGCTTCACTTCTGGAAGGAACAAGTCCTGCAGCAACAAGGATCTGCAGAATATCAATCTTTCCATCTTTGAAATCATCTTCACACAAGGTGACAGTTGGAACATTTGCATCATCCCCGCCGCCTGCAAAAAGAGCCTTTGCTCCTGTCTGTGCCTTCTTTGCCTCTTCCTCTCCGTGGACAAGCGCGGTAAGCTCATATGCAAGAATTTCCTTTGCTTCATTAATCCGGCTGTCCTGCCATGTACTCATTTCATCAATTTGTTCCAGCGGAAGAAAGGTCAGCATACGTAAACATTTCTGAACATCAGAGTCAGCAACATTTCTCCAGTATTGGAAAAATTCAAACGGAGAGGTCTTGTTTGGATCAAGCCATACTGCACCTTTCTGCGTCTTACCCATTTTTTTGCCTTCAGAATTCAGTAACAGTGTGATCGTCATAGCATAAGCATTTTCGCCAAGTTTCTTGCGGATCAGTTCTGTTCCGCCCAGCATATTGCTCCACTGGTCATCTCCGCCAAACTCCATATTGCAGCCATATTTCTGGTACAACATCAGAAAATCATAACTTTGCATCAGCATATAATTAAATTCAAGAAAATTCAGTCCTCTCTCCAGACGCTGCTTGTAACATTCCGCCGCCAGCATCTTGTTCACACTGAACTGCGAACCGATATCACGGATAAATTCGACATAATTCAAATCCATGAGCCAGTCCGCATTATTGACCATTAAAGCTTTTCCTTCTGAAAAATCAATGAATCTGCTCATCTGTTTTCTGAAACAGTCACAATTGTGTGCAATGGTATCGGTCGTCATCATCTGACGCATATCGGTACGACCCGAAGGATCTCCGATCATTGCCGTTCCGCCGCCAATTAATGCGATCGGCTTGTTCCCTGCCTGCTGCAGTCTCTTCATCAGACAAAGTGCCATAAAATGACCGACATGAAGAGAATCTGCGGTTGGATCAAATCCGATATAAAACGTTGCCTTTCCATTATTTACCAGTTCCTTGATTTCTTCCTCATCTGTCAGCTGTGCCAGAAGTCCTCTGGCCTTAAGTTCATCAAATACTGTCATTTTTTTACCTCATATTCTTATAATATGTTTCGAATGTCATAAAACAGGATCTTTTTTACTTAAAAAATCCCATCCTCTGCATTCATTTCCTGTGCAAAGGACGGGATATTATCTCGTGTTACCACCTTTTTTTATACATGACTCACATCATGTACCTCTGTAAGTACGACTCCAAAGAGCGATACTCGTTTGCTGTAACGGGCAATCCCGTCAAAATCTACTCTATCAGAAGTATTCTCCTGATAATTCCACTTTGCGGCTCACGGATGTATTCAAATCTGAAATCCTGTCTGTGCCTCTCACCAGCCGGCAACTCTCTGTTGCAATCCTTCAAATCCTACTTATTCCGGTCAACACCTTTAACATATATGAAATTATAAGAACCAAAACACTTTTTGTCAACCCATAGATTTATTGACTGATTTTATTCTGATTCTGTTCCTGAAACATGGGACGAACGGAACGATCTACTGCTTTTAACACCATATAACAGATGAGGGTATCAATCGGCAGCATGATCAGATTGGAAATGATTCTTTCCGGAAGGATCAGTAAAACTGCTTTTTTATAAAGCAGATTCAGCCAAAGCGTATTACATCCGATGTTTACAAACAGTTTTACCAGAAACTGTGCCAGAAAAATCCGCCACACATTTACGGGCTTATGATATAACACCATTCCAAAAATCAGTCCACCCAAAATCGCACTGATTGTAAATCCGGGGAAAAAAGTACCATCCGGATGCAGCATAAATTTCAGAATATCCAGTGCACCTCCAAATATCCCTCCGATTGCCGGTCCGAACAGATAAGAAACTACCTGATTGGGAATTCCCGAAAATCCAATCTTAATAAAATCTCCTATCCTGATCGTAGTCACATAATTCAGTATAATGGCAAATGCGCACATCATACCGCAGAAAATTACAACTCTCAGACTTTTGAACTCGTTCAGTGAACTAATCCAAAGGTTTGTGTGCAATGTCTTTTCTGCTCTTCCCATTACCTGTTTAGACATAAAAACACCTCCTTTGCAGTAGTTCCCTATACTACAGCATAAGAAGGTGCCTCTCAGCATCATCATTATAATGTAGCAGCGGGATGCGAATCCGGTACCGCAAGCGTTCTGCTTTTCGTCCGACTGACAACTCCCTGTTCAGCCGGCACTTCACGCACCGATTTCTACTCTGCTTCTTCTTTTAAAATACAATTTTTTTCTGTATCTGAGATTTATTTTAACATGATTTTCATTAAATACAATCCTGAAATTTACCGGTAAAGATAATAAGCGCAATTATCTGATCTGCACACAAAATATACCAAATTTTTGCTGCATTTTTTGGTCAGCTTATCTCTACCTTTTTTCTGAACAGAATGTTAATATTCTTTTATGGAAACTGCTTTCATGAATGTAGTTTCTTATATCACATACGCCACTGGGAGGTTATATGAAATCACTAACAAAAAGTAAAATCTGGTTTTTTGCAATTGGGCAGTTTGGTTGGAGCCTTTTGTCCGGTATTATTTCAAACTGGATGGTCTATATTTACCAGCCGGATGCTGCAGGTTCAACATTGTTTATTCCGCAGACCCGTGTTGTATTTGGCATTTTCACCATAATTGGTGCCATAACAGCTTTTGGGCGCATCTTTGATGCCATCACAGATCCATGGATTGCATCATTGTCAGATCGGTGCAAATCAAAGCAGGGCCGGCGTATTCCTTTTCTCAAATGGGCATCCGTTCCGCTTGCAGCAAGCACTGTATTGGTATTCTGTGCACCGGTTTCCGGTATTTCATGGGTCAATACATTATGGCTTCTTCTCTTTATTGCCTGTTATTATCTTGCTATTACAGCTTATTGCACACCCTATAATGCACTGATCTCTGAACTGGGTCATACACAGAAAGACCGTCTTGCAATTTCCACTGCAATATCTTTTACCTTTATTGTGGGTACTGCCGTCTCCATGCAGGCTGCAAATGTCTGGGGTATCTTTATTGCACATGGCATGACACGTATGATGGCAATCCGTGTAACCTTTGTAATTTTTGCAGTCATTGCACTTGCCTGTCTTCTGGTTCCGCCGCTCACCATTCGCGAAAAAGATTATATTACAACAAAGCCTTCTGATGCAGGTGCCGGTGCTTCCCTTGTTAAAACATTTCGGAATCCGGACTTTCGAATCTTTGTTGCTTCCGACATCCTTTACTTTGTAGCGCTTACCATGTTCCAGACTGGGCTGACCTTTTTTGTCACTTCCTTGCTGGGACTTGACGAAGGCGTTGCGGGAATGCTTTTTATAATGATGACTGCGCTTTCTCTTTTATTCTATATTCCCATCAACAAACTGGTTCCGCGATTTGGCAAAAAAAAGCTTGTATTATTTGCTTTCATGATGTTCTCCCTTGTATATCTCTATACTGCATTTCTGGGTAAAGGACTGCCAATCTCACCAATGGTTCAGGGATATATTCTGATTCTGCTGGCATCCCTTCCTATGGCAATTTTCGGTATTTTACCACAGGCAATTGTTGCTGATGTAGCAGAATCCGATGCCAGAACAACTGGTGAAAACCGGGAAGGAATGTTTTTTGCCGCAAGAACTTTCGCTTTCAAAATCGGTCAAAGTGCTTCCATGTTGATATTTACTTCTCTGGCAACGATTGGAAGAGATCCTGTTACAAACACTTCTGATGGATCCGGTTATCGAATTGTTGCTGTTACAGCATTCATACTCTGTGCCTGCGGCGGTTTCGTTCTCCAGTTCTTTAATGAGAAAAAAATTAATGGTATTTTGAACGGAACAATCCAGAAGAATTAAATACTGCAAAAGAATCAAGTACATATTCATAATAAAAGACGGATATCACATGAAACAGTATATTTGAAAAGTCAGATTATAGTCTGACTTTTCAAAAACTTCTCATTCTGATATCCGCCTTTTACGATAAAAAAAATAAATCTTTATACATTCCATTCCTGATTGTGCAACTCTATTTTTTTATCACGAAGCATGAGATCATTAACCGCATCTGCTGCAGATTTGCCTTCGAAGAGAACCTCATTGATCTGTTCAACAATCGGCATCTCTACCTGATATTTCATTGCCAGTATACGTGCTGCTTTTGCAGAATAAACACCTTCTACAACCATCTTTACTTCTTTCATTGCCTCTTCCGCTGTATACCCCTGCCCGATCAATATGCCGGCGCGTCTGTTTCTGGAGTGCATGGATGCACAGGTAACAATCAGATCTCCAATTCCGCTTAAACCGCAGAAAGTTTCAAACTTGCCGCCCATTACGGTTCCAAGACGTGTGATTTCAGCAATTCCTCTTGTAATCAGTGCTGCTTTCGTATTGTCTCCATAGCCA
The DNA here is from genome assembly GCA_017996845.1 of Butyrivibrio sp. The sequence continues at coordinate 16,477 of JAGOGF010000020.1, read as the reverse complement.
AGTCCATCGGCAATACCTGCTGCAAGTGCAACAACATTTTTGAGTGCCGCTCCCAGTTCTATTCCCTTCCTGTCCGGACTGATATAAACCCGAAAAACATCACACATAAAAACGTTCTGGAGAAACTCGGCTGTTGCCTGCCGTTTGGCACCGACGACTATAGTAGTCGGCATACTGCGTCCTACCTCTTCTGCATGTGAAGGCCCTGATAAAACTGCAATTTCAGCATCCGGAAGTTCCTGTTCAATTACTTCCGACATGACCAGTAAGGTTTTTTCTTCTATTCCTTTTGCACAATTGACAATGATCTGATCTTTTTGCAGAAAAGGTTTCATCAATGCAGCTGTTTCTCTGATATGTGTCGAAGGTACAACCAAAATAAGTATCTGTTTTTCCTGCATTACTTTCTGTATATCTGATGTGAACATCACACTATCATTCAAAATCACACCAGGTAGTTTATCTTTATTTTCATGATCTCTGGAAAGTTTTGCAACGGTTTCTTCGGTTCTGCTCCATACCGTAACTTCATGACCATTTCCAGAAAGCAGATATGCCAGAGCGATTCCCCAGCTTCCTGCACCGATCACCCCGATCTTTTCCTTCAAATCAGGACCTCCGCTTTTATCTTCTTTTTATTTTGATTCATTCTTTTTAAAAATATATGTTTTTCGCTCTGTATGTTTCGCAAGTTTTACGATATTGGCACGGTGCTGCCAGAAAGCAAGTGCTGCCATCATCAGCGCAATCATATACATTTCAATCAAATGTCCCTGGGACATTCCGAATACACCATTTTGCCCTTCTATCACAAGTTCAATCAGAAAGCCGACATAAATCATTAACGATCCGAGTGATACATAATGTGTCGTCAGGAAGGGAACCAGAAACATGATCAGAAACATCGGAATAAAAGACCAGTGAAATGCGATCAAAAGTCCACTGGTGGATGCGATGCCTTTTCCGCCTTTAAAATTCAGATAAAATGGAAAATCATGTCCGATTACTGCTCCGAGTGCCGTATATATTTTCAAAAGATAAATGATATCAGAATGACTTTTCCCAAATAATAATGTAGTAAAAAGAACCGCAAGAATACATTTGATCATGTCCCCGATTAAAACGATAATCCCTGCCTTGGGACCAAGAACTCGCAATGTGTTCGTTGTTCCGGCATTACCGCTTCCATGTTTACGGATATCGATTCCTTTTATTTTACCGTAAATGTATGCAGTCTGAAATAAACCAAATGCGTATCCAATCAGTATGCAGACAATTCTAATCATGATTATTCGTTCTCTCCTCTTTCACGTGTGATAAATTTCAGCGGTGTGCCCCTAAAGCCAAACGCAGCACGAATCTGATTTTCGATATATCTTGTGTATGAGAAATGCATCAGCTTCTTGTCATTCACAAAAATGACAAATGTCGGCGGCTTAACTGCAACCTGTGTAATATAGAAAATTTTGAGCATGCGTCCTTTGTCAGACGGTGGCTGCTGCATGACCAGTGCCTGTGTCAATATCTCATTCAGGACCCCTGTTGCAACTCGCATCGCATGATTCTCACTTACAACATCAATCAGTTCATACAGCTTGGTAAGACGTTGTCCTGTCTGTGCCGAGATAAAAAGGATCTCTGCATATGGCATAAAAGAAAGTGTCTGCCGGACTTTTCTGGTGAATTCTCCAACGCTCTTGTTATCTTTTTCTATCAGATCCCATTTATTAACGGCAATAATCATTGCCTTACCGCGTTCATGGGCAATTCCCGCAATTTTGGCATCCTGCTCGGTTACGCCTTCCTCTGCATTTATGACAAGTACAGCGACATCTGCACGTTCAACCGCACTGACTGTACGCAGGATCATGAATTCTTCCAGCTCTTCTTTGATCTTGTTTTTTCTGCGAAGACCGGCTGTATCAATAAAGGTATATTTCTTATCATGATACTGGATCTGTGTGTCAATTGCATCCCTTGTAGTACCTGCAACATCGGATACGATCAAACGGTTCTCACCGATCAGCCGATTGATAATGGATGATTTCCCGACATTTGGTTTGCCGATAATGGCAACCTTAAGTGTATCATCCTCTTCTTCCTCATTCTCAGGAAGATCCTTCAAATATTTTACAATTTCTTCGAGAAGATCACCGATACCCATCTGGTTTGCCGCACTGATCGGAAACGGTTCCCCAATACCCAGATTATAAAATTCATAAACATCCATTATATCCCGCTTGAAACTGTCAACCTTGTTAACCGTCAGAATGACCGGTTTACCGGAACGACGCAGAATATCTGCAACCTTTGCATCTGCATCTGTCAGCCCCTGTTTGGAATCCACCATAAACAGAATCACATCCGCAGTATCGATGGCGATCTGTGCCTGTTCACGCATCTGAGAAAGGATCACATCTTTTGATTCAGGTTCAATACCACCTGTATCCACTAAGGTAAATGTATGATTAAGCCATTCAACATCACGGTAAAGCCTATCTCTCGTTACCCCTGGTGTGTCCTTTACAATTGAAACATTTTTTCCTGCAAGTGCATTAAACAATGTTGATTTTCCAACATTTGGTCTTCCGACTACTGCTACTATATTTTTTCTCTTCATATCCACCACTGCTTCTCTTAAGTTTATTATTACAAATTTGTTATTGCATAAACATCTTTTAATATCATACCATGAAATTCCTTGACGTGCCACTAGCGGAATGATAAAACAAAGAGGTAAGAGACAAACCTTTTATGTTTCTTCTCACCTAAAAATCCTTTTTCTTAAGAATGGAGTATATCATGCCTGATTTTCACAAACTGGAAGCTACCATGCCGGTTGCTCCGCTAAAACTTGTGGCGCTTGATTCTGCCAAAGAACTGGGCGAGAGTGTCAATCATTATCTTTGCGAATTTCGTCACACGCTTCACTCTGTTCCATCTGCTGATCCTGTTTTTAAAGATTATGTAAAAGACAATTACCTTCTTCGTTTTGAAACAGACCGTTTTGGAAGCGGCGAGGGTAAAGCCGTCATCAATGAAACTGTCCGGGGTAAGGACCTTTTTATACTTTTGGATGTATGTAATCACAATGTGCCTTATCGTATGAATGGTTTCGTCAATTACAAATCTCCCGATGATCATTTTCAGGATTTAAAAAGAGTCATTGCTGCCGTGAATGGTAAGGCAAGAAGAATTAATGTTATTATGCCCTTTTTATACGAAGGCAGACAGCATAAAAGAAGTGGACGGGAATCGCTTGATGCTGCTGTTATGTTTGCGGAACTCTATGATATGGGCATTTCCAATTTTATTACTTTTGATGCGCATGATCCGCGAATTGCCAATGCCGTTCCGCTTGGCGGTTTCGACAACTTCATGGCTTCCTACCAGTTTCTGAAAGCACTTTTATATAACATTGATGATCTGATTGTTGATAAAGATCATCTGACGGTCATCAGTCCGGACGAGGGTGCACTTGATCGCGCCGTATATTTTGCAAATGTCCTGGGAGCTGATACGGGAATGTTCTATAAGCGCCGTGATTATGCGCATGTTGTAAACGGAACCAATCCGATTGTGGCGCATGAATTTCTTGGCTCTAAGATAGAGGGAAAGGATGTAATTATCGTTGATGACATGATTTCATCCGGTTCCAGCATGATTGACACCGCCAAACAGTTAAAGGCAATGCATGCAAAAAGAGTATTTATCTGTACCACTTTTGGACTTTTTACAGACGGCATGGATAAATTTGATGCCGCATATGAAAATGGATATTTTGACAGTGTAATTTCGACCAATCTGATCTATCAGGATCCCGAAATCACAAAACGTCCCTATTATATTGTCGCGGATATGGGAAAATTCCTGGCTACAATCATTGATTTCCTGAATCATGATGCTTCTATCTCTAACGTCATTACTCCGACAGATAAAATACATGAAATCGTTAATAAATATAACCATGGGGAACGTGCTGAAGATGTAATCAAAGACTAAACCTCATTTAACACAACCACAAAAGGTATGCAGGAAAAAACTTTCCGCATACCTTTTGTGTTTGCTGAAATCATAGTACCTATTTGGATATATCATTAATATGCCCTGTCAAAAATCAAAATAGCTTTGAAAAGATCTCCATCCAGAACAATTTTGAACTGTCCATTCTGTGCTGCTGTGAGATTTTTGGCAATGGAAAGGCCAAGTCCGCTTCCTTCTGTACTTCTGGAAACATCCCCTCTTATGAATCTTTCTGTCAGTTCATCCGCATTGATATTTAATTCATTTGCAGAAATATTTTTTATGGAAAAAATTACCTGCTCTCCGTTTTCATTTTTTTCTGTAATCAGATCCATATATACTCTTGTATTTTCAAGTGCATATTTGAAAACGTTATTCAGCAGATTCTCGATGACCCGCCACATATGTCTGCTGTCTGCCATGATATACACTTCATTCTCAATTGGATTAAATACAGGTCGCAGTCCTTTTTGCTCAAATTTTTCATAAAATTCTCCGATTGTCTGATTAATGAGTTCTACAAGATTGATTCGATTCAAATCAATTGAAATATTACCGGAAGATATTTTGGATGCTTCAACCAGATCGACCGTCAACTGCTTGAGTCTTTGTGATTTTTCATCCAAAACCTGCATATATCCTCTGATCTTGGGGTCCTGAATATCCTCGCGTTTGATCAGATCAACATAATTGATGATTGAAGTCAGCGGCGTTTTAATATCATGTGATACATTTGTGATCAGATCCGCCTTCATCTTCTCATCACGCATGCTGATATCAACTGCTTTCTCAATACCGTCTCCAATTGAATTGACTGCCTTTGCAAGAATAATATTATCCCCATGCAGATGTGATATATCTACTTTATAATTCAGATTTCCATCACGTATTTTTCTGATTCCATTCACAATATCCTGTCTGTCCAGATTAGATCTGTATATCATTATTCCAATATAAAGGTCCACTATTACAGCAAGAATAATCCCTGGAACACCTGCCAAGAACAGAACTCCGTTTACAATCAGAAACAACAAATAAGGAATCCATGTTCGAATCACAATATTTCCATTATCCATCGAACGTAATAAGAGTTTCCGAAACCCTTGGTATGCATGATACAAAAAGCTTCCTGACCATATTTTCCCAGCCTTGCCTTTACGGATCAAACTGTAAAGAGCAAAACAGAATAAACAGTCACACAAAAAAGCTGCTGCACCTGCAGCAAGCGGAAATTCTGCCAGTTGTGTCAAATCTGAATAGCCGCCCAGACCATATACTGCGATTGGTACCACGCTGATAATAAACAGACACAGCAGAACCATTACTTCTGTGTAGATTCGATCTACCGGCTCCAGAAGTATACCTTTTGCAGTGATACTAATTTCATCAGCATATTGGTCCGGTACGGTTTCCCGGGCTTCACCGCTCTTCTTTCGAACCGTGCGCAGCACATACCCTTCCTTTGAAATCAGATATAAGAGAATTAAAATATATATAAATCCGGACGCAATTCCCAATCCCATCAACTGTTTATGATAGGGTACATATTTGGCAAATCCGATTTTGCCTTCTGTGAAGTCATCCTTACATGGGTAATTCTGTGTATCCACACCAATATATAATCGAATCTGATCCGGATAAGCGTATTCATAATCTTTGAGTATGGTGCGAAGCGTGTCTTCTGCAAGCATTGTGTTGGTGCTGTAAGCAAGCTCATAAGGACAATAATAAATATATTTTCCAAATTTCTCAAATTCTGCCTTGATATCGATTCCGGTCGTTTCACCTGTCAGATCTCCAACATTTGTGTATACTTCCGTTTTGGCACCAATCGTTCTTGTAATATAATATCGTAAATTTGTATTCTGATAATCATAATATTTCGTGTAGGATAAATACTCGGCATAATTCTGATTCAAATCAGAAGCTGCTTCTTCCACATTTCTGCAAAGTTCCTGATACTCCGGCCAGCTTGATACGATATCTTCCAGATTTTTGCCATCAACGGTTTTATATCTGTTGATCAGAATCGTATGTTTCAGATTATCCTCATTATCAGTGACACTGTTTCCTGAAACGGTTTTTGTCGTGGAATTGTTTTCCATTTGCGAATTGAGATAGCTATTCATTCCACCGGAAAATGTGTTATTTAATAAATGTGTATAGGTTGTCGTATTGCTGAGAAATTGCCGGCCATTGCCGAACGACTTGTCTTCATATTCAAAACCGCTCTGCGCCCATTTCAGAAGATCAGAAACTGTATAAACTGCAGTTATATAATCACCCGGAAGCATTGTATTTCGATTGACATACACCGTAACATCTACTGTTTTGCTTCCATCATAGACGCCTTCTGTTTCAAGCTGTGAACGTATTGCGGTCAGGCGTACAATATTTGAAACGCCATTCCCGAGAATATTATTGAAAAGATAGGAATCCTCATATTTTTTTGATTTATCTGCCTCATGAAGTTCGTAGGAATAATCGCCGTTTACACCGGAAATAATCACGTTGGAACCAATTATCGTGTATACCAGAACGCCTATGGTAATCGCAAACATAAGATGCTGTATCAGCCTTAGCCTGTTCCGTTTTTTCCCTGTAATATGTTTTTTGTCCAACAATTATTCCTCCCCTGCACCGTTACAGATCCGCTTCAATTTTATAACCGACTCCCCATACAACCTTCAGATATCTGGGTTCTTTGGGATTGATCTCTATCTTCTCTCGAATATGTCTGATGTGTACTGCAACGGTATTATCCGCACCCACTGCAGTTTCATTCCAGATATTTTCATAGATCTGATTAATAGAAAAAACCTTTCCTTTATTTTTCACCAGAAACAAAAGAATATTGTATTCCATAGGCGTCATTTTAACAGTTTCACCATCTATCTGTACTTCCTTGGACTCATCGTTGATCACAAGTCCTCCTACGGTAAAAATCTTACTGTTGTCCTGTTCCGGAATACTTCCAAGTTTGGTATATCTGCGCAAGTTTGATTTTACCCGTGCAACCAGTTCCAATGGATTAAACGGTTTGGATATATAATCATCCGCTCCGATATTTAATCCCAGAATCTTATCCGTATCTTCAGATTTTGCTGACAGAATAATAATCGGAATACTGCTTTTCTCCCGAATCTTCATTGTGCAATGTATTCCATCCAGTCTCGGCATCATGACATCAATGATTGCAAGCTGAATCTCATATTCCTGCAAAACATGCAATGCTTCTATTCCATCATAAGCCTTATATACTGTAAAACCTTCCTGCTGCAGATAAATCTCTATTGCATCTACAATTTCCCTGTCATCGTCACATACCAGAATTCCAGCCATTTTATGCTCCTTTGCTGTTTTTCTCTGTTTCTATTGAATCATATCTTTCTTAAGATATAATAAAGATAAATCTTAAGAAATACTTATTTACGAATATTTCTTTATAATTCATTGTTTTAAAGTCAGAAAAGCTGCGAGGTTCCCCCGTCTGTCATGATCAACCCGATGTGAAAAAAGATAGGAAGGATTGCAGCAGGTGCACACATCTGTAACGCTGATCTGATCAGATGGAACACCTCCCTGTTCAAGAATAATCCGGTTTGCCAGCCAAAGATTCAAATCATATTTTCCGTTTTCTTTTTTCCTGAGAATGGGATATTGTTCCGCCAATCTTCCAAAATTATTTTGAAAAATGTCTGCCACATCCTCACCCACTTCATAGCATGTACCACAGATCGAAGGTCCAATTCCGCACAGACAGTCGGATGGCTCCGTTCCAAAAGCATGATACATCGCTTCCAGCGTTTTCTGCCCCATCCAGTCTGCTGTTCCTTTCCATCCGGAATGACTCAGCCCGATTGCATGATGTACCGGATCAACAAAATAAAGCGGTGTACAATCTGCATGATAAGTTACCAGAATAATTCCCGGAATATCTGTAATCAGTCCGTCTACATCAACATAATCCCGTTTTTTCAGGGTGCCTTTTCCTCTGTCAGCATCTGTAACAAGCCGAACATTTGTTGTATGTGTCTGATATGTGCATACAAAATCTGTTAACGTTCTGCCGTGTCCCAGAATATCTGCAATTCTGCGGTAATTTTCATCGACATTCTCTTTTATATCACCTCTGGTATAACTGAAGTTGCTTTCTGCATAGCAGTCTGTACTTGCGCCTCCGATTCTGCTGGCAAACATATGGTCAACAATTCCTGTCTTTTCAAATGCTGGAAAAACAAGGTATTCCATTCCATTTTGAATGCGCTGTTCCATAACAGGCTCATTACCGCATCTATTTATCTGAAACATTCCAATTATATTCCTCTCATTATCTATGATATGGAAACGCATCTTTAATCCATCTCACGCTGATTGCCCCATTTATATCAGCACTGATTGCAATCACATCAAATCGTATTGCCGTAAAATCATCCATTCTGTGCTTTATTCTGTAATAATCCGCACACCGGCAGATTATTCTCTGCTTTCTGTAATCAACTGCTTCTTCCGGTGCGCCATATTTTTCCCCGGATCTGAATTTAACCTCCGTAAACACAATATATTTGCCATCCTGCGCAATAATATCAATTTCGCCTCTGGCAGATCTGAAATTTCGTTCCAGAATATGCCCGCCGCATAGCATGATATATTCACATGCCAGAGACTCATAATTTTGACCTTCATATCTTTTAGTAATCAATCACAATTCCTTTTTCAGAAAATCTTTCGCACCATCATCTTTTGCACGAATTTTATCCATTGCATCTACAAATACCAATATTTCAGCTACCACCTCATATAGTTCAGGCGGAATCATCTCTCCAATATCCAGCCTGGATAATGTGTTTGCCAGCTTATCATCCGTTCGAACCGGTATCTTTTCTTCTTTTGCTTTTTCAATAATTTTATCAGCCAACAGGCCTTTCCCTGTTGCAATAACTTTGGGTGCATCGTCTTCATTTGGATCATAGCCAAGCGCAATCGCCTGCCGTACTTTTTTGGTCCTGTCATGTTCCATTTTGCTCTCCTTTTTTATGCTCTCGCATCAAAAGAATTATCCGATATAAGTGTAATTTTTTCACCTTTTTGCAGAAGCTCATCCAAGGCAGCATTTTCTGTTGGTTCATATGCATTCTGAAGCATCATCCTGACATGCATGGTATATCCACGTTTCTGAAGCCTTGCATCCAATATCGCAATATTTGACGCAATCAGATCCAAAGCAGCATCATCAGCCAGATAAAAATTTGTACTGACATTCTGATCCTTCATCTTAACATAAACATCAAGAGGGCCCAGATGTTCCATATCAAGATGGAGAATTGCACTTACCTGTCCGTCTTTGCTTGCCAGGTTCTTCTGATTCGTATAAACATACAAATCACCATGTGCATTCTGCCCCTGCATTTTTAATGGAAGCTGCACATAAGCAAACATTTGATTTAGCTGATTCATAAACTCCAGATTTCCGGATAGATTATTAACACTTTGCGATACCTTTGACTGTGCCCCAACCGTATCAGATAAAATGCGGGTCAGTTCTGCCGTTTGATCATGGAGTCGCTGATATAAATTTTCTACATTTTTACGTGACTCTACGTCTGCCGGCGCAATCAGCCATTGTTCTGAAATTGTCTTCTGAAGCATTCCGGTAAAATTACTGGAAGAAAAAAAAGATGTCCAGGAATGATCTGCAGCTTCTGATGTATGTGCCGTCTGCAGATAAATATCTGCCAGAAGTTTCAACGTCTGTGCAGGATCATTCTGCAGAATTTCTGCAGGATTGTTTTGACCGATCAGGTCTTTTATGGCCAAATCCGATACATTTAATACTTTAAAAAGAGATAACACGTTATCTGCAAAGGAACCTGCAGCCTGCTGTTGGGTCTGCAGATTCTGACCCTGCGCAGTGGAACGTATTGTTTCAGTTATGGGAGCATTCGTATCAGAAGTACTCGTTTCAGAGACAGCATTTTCCTGCACCGTTTCTATTGAAAACGGAAGGCCCTGCACTTTGGAGCGCGCCGTCATTACATTCAGATTTTCACCTGAAGTATCTGCCTGAGCAGGCACTTCAGCGATGGTTCCTGACACCTTTCCCTCTGACGATGTCTGATTCAAGGCAGTTTCTGTATTTTCATTCAAACTGCCCGCTGGCATATTATTTAAGATCACATTATTGCCTGTTTGCGCCTGAAATGTTCCTGTTACAACGTTGTTATTCTGTATTGCCGTTCCTTTTGCAGAGAAGAGATTCATCAAATCACCATACAAATCCATGGCGCCGCTTTGATTCCCATTTTGAATCATTTCCTGAAAAGCCTCAGGAAGTTCGTTCATAATTGTGCTCACGCTGTTTATGACCTGATGCTCATAATTCTGATAATTTTGAAATTGTGTAATATTTTCCTCTGTAATGGGAATATTTAATTTTGCCATCTGTATCAATGAATCAATATCAGCAGATGGATATTCCATAATACTGTGATTCATCTGCAAAAGCGAATTTCTGTCAACAGACATGCCGCTTTCCATCATATCTTTTACCATTTCAAGCGTGGTATCATTTGCAGCCAAACCAGCCGCATTCAGTGCCTTCATCATACTGCTGTCTGCTGCTGTATTTTCATAAAGAGGGCTTAGGGTAACTGTACCGGAAGTGGTACTTCTGACTTCAAAAGAAATATTCTGCCCGGCATTCAGCGCCATATTGCCCTGAAGCCTTGCAGAAACAACGATATTATTTCCTATATTGATTTGTGCTGCTTTTGTACCATCAACTGCGGTACTGACAGAAATAACTTTTCCCTGTAATGTCTGTCCGGTACTAAGGGTCGAAAGCTGTGCCTGTGCTCTGTAACTTTCTGACGGACTCTGAATCTGAACAGTACCGACAGTTTGTTTTGCGCCAATATACAGATTATTATCCATCGCTCTCCTCAGATCTGTTACTGTGGGACAAAGTGACCAATAAAAGATCTTCTGTGCAACGGGCATGGACCGTACTTTTTTAATGCAGCGATATGTTCAGCGGAACCATACCCTTTATTCTGTGCAAATCCATAAACAGGATATTGTGCATCCAGTTCTTTCATAAGCCGATCTCTTGTTACCTTCGCAACAATGCTTGCCGCAGCAATGGATACACTTTTTGCATCTCCCTTAATAATGGAAATTTGTTCATATGCTTCGAGCTGCGGAATATGAACTGCATCAATCAATAAAATATCCGGTTTGACGGTAAGATTCCCTACTGCCTGCGCCATTGCTTCATAATCAGCCTGCAAAATATTGATCTCATCTATCCGTTCCGGAGTTGCTGCACCAATACCAACTGCAAGTGCCTTTTCCATGATGATATCATACAGTTCTTCTCTTCTTTTTTCGGATAGTTGTTTTGAATCATTAAGATACAATATATCACAATTTTTTGGAAGAATTACAGCACCTGCTACAACCGGACCGGCAAGCGGGCCTCGTCCAACCTCATCAATTCCGCATATATAGCCTTTTTCATCATTCTGTCGTTCGAATTCTTGCATTCCATATATTCTTACTTTTTCTTTTTCAAATGCAGCTGCTTTTTTCTGTGCTGCAGTAATCAGCTTTCTGACTCCATCACGTGTATCTGCAGCATATATATTCAAAATGTCAGGAATTTCCTCTAAAGATGCATTTCTGAACTTTTCTTTGATTTGATTAAGAGATTCCATTTATTTAATTGCTCCAAAGGAGTGAAACGGATATATTCTCACCCATGCTTTTCCAATCAGATCTTTACGCTTAATATTACCGACCTGCGGATCTCTGCTGTCCATACTGTTATTACGGTTATCCCCCATAACAAAATATTCATCATCACCTAATTTAATCGGATCAATCGCTCTTCCAGGATCAACAATAACCTCTTTACCATGTGTATCATCAAGTACTTTCCCATCAATATATATTTTACCGCTTCGGTCGATCTGGATGGTTTCCCCCGGTAAACCTATGATTCTCTTGATAAAATAGGTATTATCTTCATATTCAAAAGGAAATACAATGATATCATAACGTTTGGGATCCGTAAAACGGTAACTGATCTTATCAACAATCAGAGAATCACGATCCTCCAAAGTGGGTTCCATTGATCTTCCATTTACTTCTGTCCTTTGTGCTACAAAATGGATAAATAGAAAAGTCAGACAAAATACCACAACCAGATATATTATTGTACTGAAAACTTCCTTTAGAATTTTTTTTATCATATACTTGCCCTCAGGCATGCCTCTTTTCTATTGATTATATACCTAATAATATACACACAGTACGATTTATTTTATCGCTTCATGTATAACCATGCAATATTTATCAGATTTATTCCGGATTTTCAAGTGTAATTCTGCCAAGCCGTCCGCTTCTGAAATCCTCCAGCAGCATAGCAGCTGCACGCATCATATCAGGTCTGGCTCCCAATGAATAACAGTTTCGATTAATGGCAATAGCAGTCAAACAAGCTGCTTCATCATTGATCAGTTCCTCTTTTTCCCTGCATTCAAAAATCTGCTGTTTTGTAACAGCATAAAGCTTTTCTATTACATCCGGATATTTTTCATTCAGAAAACGAATCAAACTGACTGCCAGTTCCCCTGCATCCAGATTTTCATCATTCATGGAACCCACCAGTGCAAGATGAAGGCCTACTGTTTCATCGTTGAATTTAGGCCATAAAATTCCCGGTGTGTCCAGAAGCTGAATCTGATTTCCCAGCATAATCCATTGCTTTCCTTTTGTTACCCCGGGTTTGTTCCCTGTTTTTGCAGAATTTCTTCCTGCAAGATGATTAATAAAGGTGGATTTGCCAACATTTGGAATTCCTGCAACCATTGCACGAATTGGTCTGTTGATAATACCTCTCTTTTTGTCACGTGCAATTTTTTCAGCACAGGCATCTCTCATCTTATTTTTTATTTCATTCACACCACCACTTTGACGGGAATTCATTTCCATAACCAAAATTCCCTTCGCCCTAAAATATTCCGTCCACTTTCGGTTCATGATGGGATCTGCAAGATCTGCCTTATTCAGGATGATCAGCCTGAATTTATTTTTTCCCAGTTCATCAATATCCGGATTTCTTCCTGAAAGTGGAAGCCTTGCATCCGTAATTTCAATGATCATATCAACCAGTTTAATATTTTCCTGCATCATACGAATAGCTTTTGTCATATGCCCCGGATACCATTGATAATTCAATATATGCCTCCACTCACGTACATCCACGTGATTCAGTTCTTTACGAATCCAGTGTTTCCTTCTTCACCGCCATAATGATACCATATCTTACCAATAATACTGCCTGACTTCACAGTACCAATATTTGCGCTTCTGGAATCCTCACTGCTGTTTCTATTATCGCCAAGCACAAAATACTCATCAGCAGCAAGTTTTATTTTGCCTGATGCAATACCTGCATCTTCCATTTTATCATATAAAGAATCATTACTATCCTGTTCCTGCCCATTTACATATAATTTACCATCCTTAATCTGAACGGTATCTCCCGGCACAGCAACCACACGTTTAATATAATCATGTGAATTAACATTTCCGTTTGGCAGAAATGCAATGATATCCCCACTTTTGGGAGACGTGAACTTATATGCAATTCGATTGATCAATACATCCTGTCCATGATATAAAGTCGGTTCCATAGACTCTCCAATTACCTTTGTGCGCATTCCAAAAGCCATGACAACCAAAAGTGCCATGAAGACTGCAACAAAGGTATAAAAAATCCAGGAAAAGACTTCTCTGACCATTTCCGGTGTAATTTTTTTCTTTTTTTTATAAGATAATATCTGACTGCGTCTATTTCTATGCATATCTGCTCCATGAAACAGAAAGGGCAATTACTGTGAAGTAACTGCCCTTATCTCCCGGAAAATTTATTTAATAACTTCCTTAATCTTTGCCTTTTTACCTGTAAGACCCTTCAGATAATTCAGCTTTGCTCTTCTTACACGACCATGTCTTACAACTTCAACCTTCTCAACAAGAGGGGAATGAAGTGCCCATGTCTTTTCAACACCGACACCATAAGATTCTTTTCTTACGGTAAAAGTTACTCTGTTTGCACCACCCTGAATCTTCTTAACAGTTCCTTCAAAAACCTGAACTCTTTCACGGTTTCCTTCTTTGATCTTACCGTATACTTTAACAGTATCTCCGGTATTGAACTCAGGTGCGTTTGCATTTAACTGCTCTTTTTCGATGTCTTCAATAATTGTTCCCATATCTTTTCTCCTATTCGATGGACGTTCTTAATACCCACTATAAGTAACAGAGGACCGTCTATAATCACAACGTACTATAATATAGCATATATTCTGTCAAAGCGTCAAGTATTTCATATTGACTCATAACATACAAAATATATCCAGTGCCCTAAAATCAAAGTAATTGTTTGAACCAGGTCTGCACTGTATTATTCTGAAAGATTAGATGGTCCAAATCCCATTGGAAGGATCTGTGATAAAGTATATATCTGATAATTTTCTGCTGAAGTTCCCAAAATGATTTCAAAATCATCGCTGCAAAACTCTCGCATTACCTGCCTGCAAACGCCGCACGGCGGACAAATCTCAAGCTTTTCTGCCGCTGCAGGTCCCCCTACGACTGCAATTGCACTAAAATTGTGATATCCATCACTGACAGCCTTGAAAAAAGCCGTTCTTTCCGCGCAATTTGCAGGCGTATAGGAAGCATTTTCGATATTGCACCCGGTATAGACTTTTCCATCAGAAGTAAGAAGCGCTGCACCAACATTAAAATGTGAATATGGTGTATAGGAAAATGCTCTCATACCAAGTGCTTTGTTTATCAAATCCTTATAATCAATCATTTTATTTTGCCTTTATAAACGGTTTGCCATTGGCTGCCGGAACTCTTGACTTACCCACAAAGAAGATCAGTGCCAGAATTGTTACAATATAAGGAATCATGGAAATCAGATTGGGAGATACAATATTATTCTGACCGATCAATGACTTGATTCCATTGCAGAAACCGAAAATCAGGCATCCGACAAGTGCACCCTGGGGATTGAACTTTCCAAAAATAACAGCGGCAATTGCGATAAATCCCTGTCCTACAATAACACTCGGACGGAACTGACTTACTGTGGAAAGTGTAACAAACGCACCGCCAAGTCCTGCCAGAAAGCCCGAAGTAATAACACAGATATAACGAACCAGACGTACATTTATTCCAAGCGTCTCACATGCTTCCGGATGTTCTCCCACTGCACGCAGCTTCATGCCAAATTTTGTTTTAAAGAAAATGAACCAGACAACCAGAACAAGTAACAGACTCAGATAGGCTGCCGAATAAGTTGAAATGACATTATATCCAAACGAGCCTGCCGGAAACATTCCGTCAAACATCTTCGGAAGTTTACTTGCCGGATCCAGCGAAGGGGAATCTGAAGAATTCTCAAACAAAGCTTTGCAAAGGAAGACAGCGAGTCCTGGTCCGATAAAATTAATCGCTGTACCTGCAATTGTCTGATCTGCATTAAATGTGATACATACAACTGCATGTAAAACACCAAACGCTGCACCTGCGAGTCCTCCGCATAAGAAGCCAAGCCAACCGTTACCGGTATAATAAGCTATAATGGCTCCCATAAATGCTCCGATTGTCATCATTCCTTCAATTCCAATATTGATGATACCGCTTCTTTCTGAAAAACAGGATCCAAGCGCCGCAAGTAAAAGAGGCGGTGTACATACCAGCATTGCATTTATCATCAGTCCGAGGTTTGTAATAAGCATCAGTTCTTACCTCCCTTTCCTCTTGTAAACAAAGCCTTAAATACATGGGAGATTGCAATGAATACAATGATCGTACCCATGATAATGCTGATTACTTCAGCCGGTACATTTACAATTGTAAGTTTATTGCCGCCGTATTTCATAGCCCCATAGAACAGGCCTGCAAAGATACATCCGATAGGATTGGAAGCACCAATCAGTGCAACTGTAATCCCCTGAAAACCATATTGTTCCTGTGCAGCAAACTGGCTGATACGCTCACCCATGCCAAGGGTCTGCACTGCACCGCCAAGACCTGCAAGCGCACCTGATATCATCATGGAAGTCATGAATATTCTGTTGGAACTGATTCCTGCATATTCAGCAGCTGTTTTACTATATCCTACTGCGCGAAGCTGAAATCCCAACGTCGTCTTTTCCATAATAAACCATACCAGAATCGCTGCACCGATTGCAAGCAGGATACCCCAGTTGACATCTGCACATCTTGTTGCCTCAATAATCCATTTTGGAGCAGAAATATGAGCAGTTGCAGCGATATCTCTTGTAGCCTCTCCGCCTTCCGTACGACGGATTCCATCCAGATTTACAACATAATTGGATAAATAGAATGCAATCCAGTTAAACATGATATA
>JAGOGF010000226.1 GCA_017996845.1 Butyrivibrio sp. | reverse complement strand
CATAATTGCGCGCAGAAGTACGCTGCCCATGAAGACTCCGATTCCAATTGCGATGACGGAAGTAATTATCAGAATATACAGAGACTGCAGGTATTGCATGTCTCCTTCCTTACTTGCATTTTGAATATTCAGATTCTCATTGTCCACACGATCCTGCGCATATTTTGCCAGAGAGTCATAGAGCGGTTTCATGTCCCCCATCATCAGCTTGATGGCACTATCAGAGTCCAGACTACGGCTTAATGCAATGAACTGCGTGTGTAAAGTCTTATACTTTTCCCAGTTGGCAATTGTTTCGTCAATGCCAGGATCCCCTTCGGATTTGATTACCTGCAGTTTTTCATCAACCAACTTCTGATATTTGTCCATCTGTGTTTCTGCATCTGTCATATCTTTGTCGGTTGTTAAAACAATGTGTTTGAATTCTGTACTTCTGTAACGTGCAACATCAAAATTCAGATCCTGTGCGTTATTCAGATCAGGAATCAGCTCTACTGCAATCACGGTTGACTGCTGATTTACCAGATTCAGCATCAATACGGAAAATACACTAATACCGATCATAATCAGAAACAGGATACCCAATGTAGCCAATAACCTCTTTTTAATACTCATGTTCTGCCCTCCTAAGTTTACTGTTACTCTTTATCAGCTTTTATCCCCGAAGCTTTTCATAAAACCGTAAAAAAAAACAGTGTCCGCCAATTCCTGCACAAATATTGTTAAATCCACACAAAAATAACAATGGAACAGGAACGATGAAACACTACCATATATAGAGTATCATGCTTTCAGCGCTGCTTCAAGGAAAATATGCATCCTGAAAATAATATAATTGTATACTGTTTTTAACACCTTCAAAGACGAAAATAAGATAAAAGAGAAACAAAAGTCAAATCCTGATTTTGGTATGTTATAATATTTTTGATCCACTTTTTCTGATCAGGCAACTGTTTCGAAAGCTATGGCGACATAAAAAAGAAAAACGGAGGTATTGATTTGAAGTTCTGGAAGCATGCGATGCAGACGAAAATGCGGGAAGCAGTGATTGCGGTGGTCCCTGTTCTTGGAATTGTCCTTTTTGTAAGTTTTGCCATCGTACCGATTTCTCCCGGTGTTTTACTGAGTTTTCTGGCAGGAGCACTTCTTGTTATGGCGGGAATGATGTTTTTTACACTTGGCGCAGAAATGTCCATGACTCCAATGGGGGAAAAAGTCGGTGCGCAGATGACACACAGTAAGAGTATTGCGGTCATGATTTTTCTTTCCTTTTTATTGGGAATGATCATTACGATATCGGAACCTGATCTGCAGGTTCTGGCGGAACTGATTCCTTCCATTCCGAACCTGACCCTGATTCTGACAGTAGCTGTGGGAGTGGGAATTTTTCTGATTATTGCCATGCTGCGTATGTTATTGGGAATTCCGCTGAATCGTCTTCTGATTGTTTTCTATGGTGTTGCCTTTATATTATTGTTTATGGTTCCGGGGAGTTTTCGCGCAATTGCGTTTGATTCAGGCGGCGTTACTACAGGTCCGATGACGGTTCCGTTTATTATGGCACTCGGAGTGGGTGTTGCATCTGTCCGGGATGATAAACATGTTGCAAATGACAGTTTTGGTCTGGTGGCATTATGTTCCATAGGCCCCATTCTGGCAGTGCTGTGTCTTGGTATGATCTATCATCCGTCGGAAAGCGGAGCCTTTATTCTGCAGAATCTGCAGGTACAGGATTCCGTTGCACTTCGGCAGATGTTTACAAATGCGTTTCCTGTATATATGAAAGAAATTGCAGTATCTCTTTTTCCGATTATTTTATTCTTTGGTCTGTTTCAGATTATCTCGCTTCATCTTCCTGCAAAAAATCTGTTGAAAATACTGATGGGTCTTGCATACACCTATATTGGACTGGTGCTTTTCCTGACAGGTGCAAATGTGGGCTTTATGCCTGCCGGTACCTATCTTGGCAGTGCGATTGCCGCAGAAAAATATCGTTATCTTCTGATTCCGGTTGGAACGGTGATCGGTTTTTTTATTGTTAAGGCAGAACCTGCGGTTTACATTTTGAATCATCAGGTGGAGGAAATTACAGATGGAGCAATTTCAGCAAAGGTGATGGGAATCAGTCTGTCTGTCGGAGTTGCACTTTCTGTAGCACTTGCAATGATCAGAGTATTGACCGGAATATCAATCCTGTGGTTTCTGATTCCCGGCTATACGATTGCAATCGGATTGTCCTTTTTTGTTCCGAAAATATTTACGGCAATCGCATTTGATTCAGGTGGGGTTGCATCCGGTCCCATGACAGCAACATTTTTGCTGCCGCTTGCGCAGGGCGCCTGTGTTGCAGTGGGAGGGGATCCTGTCACAGATGCATTTGGTGTGGTGGCAATGGTAGCGATGACACCACTGATCACCATTCAGATTTTGGGAGTGGTTCACGTTCTGCAGAATCGCAGACGTACAGAAAAGGCATTTCTGCATGGAATACCGGATGAAGACGCAATTATTGAGTTATAAAAAATATATAGAATGGTTGCAAACGATGCGCACGGAAGGAATGGAAAAATCAGATGAATGAATTGTATATGCAGGTGACGATCACCAGTCGCACTCTGACCGGAAAATTCATTTCTTTTTATGAAAAACAGGGTCTGGCAGTATCTTTTATTTCATATGGGCATGGCACTGCATCTGATGAGATTTTACGATATTTTGGTTTGGAAGAAGCAGAAAAAAGTATTTTATTCCATATTGTAACGGCACAGAAATGGAAAGAACAAAAGCATCGGCTGCGAATGGAGATGCAGATTGATATTCCGGGGATCGGAATTGTTTTTCTGATTCCGCTCAGCAGTATCGGTGGCAGAAAAGTATTATCCTACCTGACCTGTGGTCAGGAGTTTGTGCAGGAGGAGGAAACAGCATTGAAAGATACAAGACTGGAACTGTTGGTTGTAATCTCAAACCAGGGTTATACGGAGCTGATTATGGATGCTGCAAGAAAAGTGCATGCAATCGGCGGAACGGTTATTCATGCACGTGGAACAGGAAATCAGATGGCTGAGAAGTTTATGGGTGTAACGCTTGTCCCTGAGAAGGATATGCTGTTCATTGTTGTGCAGACAAAGCAGAAAAATGCAGTAATGCGTTCCATTATGGATGAGGCAGGCATAGAAACAAAGGCAGGTGCTGTTGTTTTCTCACTTCCGGTAACAGATACGGCCGGTCTCCATATTGCAGAGGAACTGCAGGAGAATGGAGAAGAAATCTGAAACCTGAGGGGGAATCAGTATGGGGTATGATGCAATTATTGTAGGTGGCGGGTTGTCCGGATTAACGGCAGCCAGTCTTCTGGCCAAAAGACATCGACATATTGTTATGCAACGGTAAAAGAGGCACCTGCAA
>JAGOGF010000225.1 GCA_017996845.1 Butyrivibrio sp. | reverse complement strand
CTTTGTAAAGCTGGTAAGCCGTCTCTGCAATTTCACCGGAGATATTTGTTGCATGGTCAATCTTCCTTTGTCTTGTAAAAGAAAAAAGCCCATTATCCCGGAGACTTATTTCCACTACCAACGAGCGAAAACCGTTGTCCCGGAGTCTTGCCGCCACACTTTCTGACAGCACATAGAGAATGATCTTCACATCCTGATCTGTCACAAGATCTCTCGGCGTTGTCACGCTGTTGCCAATCGACTTGATCGGCGCTCTTGTGTTCTCAATACAGACTGGCGCATCATCCAATCCGTTTGCAAAGGTCCAGAGCACCAACCCCATCTTCCCAAACCATGATTCCAGCAATGCAGGATCTGTCTCTGCAATATTTCCGATGGTACGGATTCCAAGGTGCGTCAGTTTACTCTCTGTGCTTCGTCCGACATATAGAAGATCTGATGCCGGAAGCGGCCATGCTTTCTGCTTATATTCATCCCGCCCCATAGTTGTGATGGCATCGGGCTTCTTATAATCAGACCCAAGCTTTGCAAAAATTTTGTTATAGGATACTCCGATGCTTACCGTGATCCCAAGTTCCTTTTTAATTCTCCCGCTGATCTCCTGTGCGATCTGCAGACCATTGCCTCTGATGTCAGCCGATTCTGTAACATCCAGCCAGCATTCATCGCAGCCGAAAGGCTCCTGCCTGTCTGTATATTCCGCATAGATCTCATGGGTCATTCTGGAGAAGCGTAAGTACAGATCCATCCGCGGCGGAAGAAAGATCAGTTCCGGACATACCTGTCGTGCCTGCCATAAGGCCATTCCCGTCTTCACTCCACGGCGTTTTGCCATATAGTCTGCTGTCAGCACGATGCCATGCCTTGCTTCCGGATCTCCTCCGACCGCAACCGGTCTGTCTCTTAATTCCGGGTGATACAGATGCTCAACAGATGCATAGAAACAGTTACAGTCACTATGTAATATTGTTCTTATGCCCATACTCTCACCTCTGTTCCATATCCTCTTTACCGCTCCCCATATATAAAATATAAATCCATCATTTATGGTTTTCAAGTGAAACATATTTCATGCGGCACAATAATATTGTATTTCGTATTGCTTTTTGAGGCTTGTTTGATATATAGTATAGATAACAAAAGAGACTGATTACTTTGAAAGGACGTGACATTATGGACTCTCTTGGAAAAATTATTGCAAGGAACCGGAAGCTAAATAAACTGAAGCAGCAGGATCTCGCTGAAGCATTGAATAAATACAACATCCGTATAAAGAAAAATGCGGTCTGTGCCTGGGAAAATGATATCAGTCAGCCGAATGCTTCCCAGATATTCGCTGTCTGCAAGGTTCTCGGCATTACTGACATTTATACCGAATTTATCGGAACGAATCCGGATAACCCGCTGGCTGAACTTAATAAAGAAGGACGCACAAAAGCACTAGATTATATCCGCCTGCTGATTCTTTCCGGTGAATACAAAAAAGAGACATCCATGCCGATTCCATTTCCCGTGGAACGGTGTCTGAATGTCTATGATCTTCCGGTATCTGCCGGTACCGGATCATTTCTGGATGGTGATCAGTATGAACCCATGACGGTCGGATCTGAGGTCCCTGAAACAGCAAACTTTGGTGTCCGGGTCTCCGGTGACAGTATGCTGCCCCGCTTTCTGAACACCCAGATCGTATGGGTAGAGAAAACGCCGGACTTAAATCATGGCGAATATGGAATTTTTTATCTGAATGGGAATGCTTTTATTAAGAAACTGCAAAATAATAAAGAAGGACTTGCACTGATTTCCTTAAATCAAAAATATGCGCCAATCATCATTCATGAAGATGATGATTTCCGGATTTTCGGCCGTGTGGTCGGCTAGTCCGGATTATGGGACACCAGACCTGATAGAATTCCAGATGAGGCTGAAAATATCACCTCACATCAGATACTATTTATTTTTGCATTTGAGAAGGAAGGAATTGCTTTGGAAGTAATCGACTGCAGATTAAAAGAAGAACGGAGCAAATTAGGGATCACACAGAAACAGCTAGCAGACGGCATAGGGATCAGTGAGCGTAGCATCATCAATATTGAAAGTGGCCGCACCCCATCCCTGCCTACCGCCATACGCCTGGCTGCATATTTTCAGCTGTCCGTGGAACAGCTGTTCCAGCTCCAAGTAGATGATATCGACCGACAATGGCTGCCCGTTGCAGCCGAAAGTTCTATCTCTCATTGATTACAGGCAATTTACTTATGTTTTTCAATTATTACCTCAAAAGTATGGAAACCCATATTGGCAATGTTGCTCTTATCTGATAATAATATATCATCATTTTGCCAAAGATCTTTGGCGTATTCCCAACACTTTTGAGGTATGTATGTTTACAGAAACAGAAATTAGATTATTGACTCTTGATAAATTTTATATTCACTTTTTGCTCCCGGATAATGGTGTGGCTGAGATCCAGTCAAAAAGCACCGGACACGTTTGGATGGTTCAAATTAATGGATGCCGGGTTCATCTGTATCATAAACACCACAAGGATCATCCATACCACCGGCACTGGACTGACAAATCCGTTGCAGGCTGTGTATTGGAAATACTGTCACATGATCAGTTTGAGCAAAATGGTAGAAAAATAAATGACAGGAGCTCGTATTATGACAAAATTTGAAGCAATCACCGAAAGTAAGGAAGCACTTGTAGAATTTCTAACGCATTTTAATGATATCGTATTTTTTGTTTCAGAAGAAACCTGCAAACGCTGTTGTAACAGAATCTGCGATAAATGCAGTAAAACAATTGATGAAAACATGAATGAGTACCTATGCTCTGAGAGTAATGTGTGAATGGCACAGGCCATCTATGAGCAGATATTATCATCATGTTTCTAACAATAAGAAAGGCACCGCTATTGGCGATGCCCTATTTTTTTTCTCCATCATCACAACAAGCTTTATGTGCTCTAGCGCAACTTTTCTGGCATTAACTGTTTTCATTTTCTTCATCAGGCTTATTACCGATGATGTATAACAATCTTCTTCCATAGAAGTCGTGCCATACATAATATATTCCGGTGTAGTGTACAGAACCTTTGCCAGATCAACCAGTACATCCCCGCTGAGTCCCCTCCTGTTCGATTCATACCCATAGATAACATTCTTACCTTCCATATTCAAAGCCCAGCCTAACTCTTCCTGGGTCATACCAAGATCAATTCTCAGCTTCTTTATACGACCTCCAACTGTTGTGATATCAATAGCTGCATTATTCTTATTTGACTTCCCCATTGCTATTCCATTCTGTCTCAAAACGGAAGCAAAATAGAAATGAAAGTCACTGAGAATATAGGCGTTTTCATTGCAGCGTGTCAAAAATGAGCGCAAAAAGAAAGAGCCTGCAAAA
>JAGOGF010000224.1 GCA_017996845.1 Butyrivibrio sp. | reverse complement strand
TTTCTGGAACATTACAATACAAAGAAAATCATTATTTATTCAAGAGATGAGTATAAGCAGTTTGTAATGTCAAATGAGGCAGTTTATAAGGAACATGCATCGCAGATGCGTTTCTTTATAGGAGATGTACGCGATGCTGCAAGACTGGAACGTGCCATGGAAGGTGTCGATTATGTGATTCATGCAGCGGCGCTCAAACAGGTTCCTGCCTGTGAGTATAATCCGGCAGAAGCAATCAAGACAAATGTAACAGGCGCAGAAAATGTTATTAATGCAGCACTTAACTGTGGCGTTAAGAGAGTGGTAGCCCTTTCAACAGATAAGGCGGTAAATCCCGTTAATTTGTACGGTGCAACCAAGATGGTATCTGACAAACTGTTTATTGCAGCAAATGCCTATTCCGGTTCAAAGGACATTAACTTTTCAATCGTACGATATGGCAATGTAGCAGGCAGCCGTGGTTCCATCATCCCGTTTTTCCAGAAACTGATCGATCAGGGCGAAAAAGAACTCCCGGTAACCGATTATCGTATGACGCGTTTCTGGATTTCTCTCCCGGAAGGCGTGGAACTGGTTTTGAAAGCACTGATGGAAGCAAAAGGCGGCGAAACCTTTATCAGTAAGATTCCGTCATTCCATGTAAAAGATCTGGCTGAGGCAATGTGTCCTGGTATTGCAACCAGAGAAGTCGGCATCAGACCGGGTGAAAAGCTGGATGAAATTATGGTTACAGTAGAAGATTCACCGTTTACTTACGAGTATGACAAACATTTTATTGTATATCCGCAGGTAGTTTACAATGATAATCAGGTACCGGACCTGTCAGGTAAAAAAGTATCGGACGGATTTTCCTACAGTTCTGGTAACAACACCCAGTGGATGAGCGTGGAAGAGATTCGGCATCGCCTTACAGAAGCGGCAGAGGATTGACATAAAAGTGAGCAGTTCTGCTGACCGTTCATAAAAGTATGAAAAGCCTGGCCATATAATGGAACCGGGCTTTTTGTGAAGATAATGATCTCTGTAAATCGGGAAGGACATGAACATGAAAACAATTGCAGTTATTACAGCACGTGGCGGAAGTAAACGTATTCCGCGCAAGAATATAAAAGACTTCTGTGGTAAGCCGATCATAAATTATTCCATTGAGGCGGCACTTGAGAGTGGGATCTTTGATGAGGTAATGGTATCAACGGATGATGAAGAGATTGCTCAGGTTGCACGTATGGCCGGAGCAAAAGTGCCTTTTATGCGTTCGGAGGCCACATCGACTGATACGGCCAACACAGCGGACGTATTGCTGGAAGTTTTCGATGTGTATGAGAAAAGCGGACAACATTTTGATTATGGCTGCTGCATTTATCCGACGGCGCCCTTTGTAACACCTGATAAACTGCAGGATGCAATGCGGCTGTTGCAGGACAGCGGTGCACAGTCGATCATTCCGATGACGGAATTCTCCTATCCGCCGCAGCGTGGACTTTTTATCAATGAGACAGGAGAAGTCGAGATGCTGCATCCGGAATATGCGGCAACACGCAGTCAGGATTTGCAGAAACAGTATCATGAATGCGGACAGTTCTATATTTTCAGAATGGATGCGTTCAAAAAACAGAAAGATACGACCATGGAGCATTCCATTCCGTATATTATTGATCCGGTCGAAGAACAGGATATTGATAATGAAAGCGACTGGATGCTGGCAGAAATAAAATACCGGTTTCTCAAAGAGCAGGGAAGACTGTGAAAGAGAGGACTTTATGAAATTAGCAGAATGTCTGAAGAATCACCGCGCTTATATGATAGCCGAAATGTCAGCGAATCATGCCGGAAAACTGGAGAATGCGCTGAAAATTGTGGAAGCAGCGGCAAAGGCCGGTGCGGACTGCGTTAAAACACAAACTTATACAGCAGATACCATTACCATTGATTCGGATGCGGAAGCCTTCCGGATTCACGGCGGATTGTGGGATGGTTACATCCTGCATGATCTGTACAGGGAAGCTTACACACCATGGGAATGGATGGAGCCGATTAAAAAAAAGTGTGAAGAATGCGGTGTGGATTTTCTTTCCACTCCTTTTGATACAACTTCTGTGGATTATCTCGAAAAGGTTGGTGTGGATTTCTATAAAATAGCATCCATGGAGCTGGTGGATATTCCACTGATCAAATATGTTGCACGTACAGGCAAACCAATTATCATGTCTGTCGGGATGGGTAATGAAGAAGAGATTCGGGAAGCAATTGATGCTGCTAAAAGCGTCGGAAATGAGAATCTGATTTTATTAAAATGCTGTACCGTTTACCCCTCTGTTTCAAGTGATCTGAATCTTCGTACAATTACGGATATGCGCGAGCGCTTTGACCTGCCGGTAGGACTGTCGGATCATTCGCTCGGATCAACCGCAGCCATTACTGCGGCAGCGCTTGGTGCGG
Source organism: Butyrivibrio sp. (assembly GCA_017996845.1). The sequence continues at coordinate 975 of JAGOGF010000224.1, read as the reverse complement.
TCGTAATTGAGAAACATTTCTGTCTGGATCGTAAGATCAAGAATGCAGACAGTGATTTTTCCATGGAACCGGCAGAATATCAGGAGATGGTGCAGGGGGTACACGACGCAGAACTGGCACTTGGAACGGTTTCCTATGGACCGATACCGGATGAGGCAGAGGAATTTAAGAATCGCAGATCATTGTTTGTGGTAAAAGATATCAAAGCGGGGGAATGCTTTACAGCGGAAAATGTGCGCAGTATTCGTCCGTATGATGGTTTAAAACCCAAATATTATGAAGAAATTCTCGGGAAAACAGCTGTCTGTGATATCAGGCCCGGAACGCCGCTTGCATGGGAACTGATCAATAGATAATGGCGTTTTTCCCATTCAGGGGAGGTCATGTAACTTGGAAACAATCGGAATCAGAGTAGATGTGAATGAAATGATTGCAACAGGGCATTTCATGCGCTGTGCGACAATCAATGAGCAGCTGCAGCGAATGGGATACGCTGCAGTTTTTATTTCTGCGGACACACAGATCATACCGTTTGTGAAGGAACGGGGATTGGAATATCATATTTTACATACGGACTGGAGACATCTGGACAAAGAAACGCAGCAACTGGTTTCTTATCTGAAAGGTGCCGGAATCACCAGGCTGCTGGTAGATTCCTACATGGTAACAGAGGCATATTTGCAGATACTTGCAGATGCCGGAATTAATGTAATGTATCTGGACGATTTAAATGCGATGCATTATCCGGTAAAGGCACTTGTAAATTATAGCCCGGGCTGCCGGGAAATCAACTATGAGGAAGAATATAGCAATACAGGGGTGAAACTTATGCTAGGCGCAGATTATGTACCGCTTCGCGCACAGTTCAGAGAACACACAAAAGATTATATGGAAAGAAATGCAGTGCGCAGGATTTTTCTGACTACCGGAGGTTCAGATCCAATGGGAATCACAGAACTGCTGATCCGAAATATT
>JAGOGF010000223.1 GCA_017996845.1 Butyrivibrio sp. | reverse complement strand
CAGGAAATGACCAGGCAGCCTGATTTCAAGGGAAACATTCATGATGTCGGGGGACCGACGGCGAATTTCAGGAGGCCGGCGTGTGATAAACAGATGGAAAAAGGAGCATGTGTCAATAAACAGTGTCTTTTCCCAAAACCATGCAGGAATCTGGTGGTGGATCACAGCGATTATGTTTCACTTCTAAGAAAACTGCGGGAACTGCCGGGCGTAAAAAAAGTCTTTGTACGTTCCGGTGTACGCTTTGATTATGCACTGGCAGATCCCGATGATACCTTTATCAAAGAGCTTTGTTCCTATCATATCAGCGGACAGCTCAGAGTGGCGCCCGAACATGTGTCGGATCATGTACTCAGGCTGATGGGCAAACCAGGGAATGCAGTATATGAAGCATTTGTGGAAAAATGCTGCAGAATAAATGAAAAATTAGGGAAGGAGCAATATCTTGTTCCCTATCTGATGTCCTCTCATCCGGGTTCTACGATGAAAGATGCGATTAAGCTCGCGGAATATGTAAGAGATATCGGGTATATGCCGGAGCAGGTTCAGGATTTCTATCCGACGCCGTCTACCATTTCCACCTGTATGTATTACACCGGGGTGGATCCCAGAACGATGGAGCCGGTTTATGTCCCGAAGAGTGCGCATGAAAAGGCAATGCAGCGGGCACTGATCCAGTACCGTGATCCCAAGAACTATGAACTGGTTAAGGAAGCGCTGATCTCGGAACATCGGGAAGATCTGATCGGATTTGGCAAGGAATGTCTGATTCCGCCCAGAAAAATGAAATATGAACATAAACATGGCAGCGGGAACAATAGAAAAAGTTGAGAAAGACCATCATAGATAAATAAACTTACCTGTTCAGAACGATAGCGGCTTTGTATGCCATGATTGTGTATTGCGGAAGCATAATGATAGGATCGTAATCTGGACAGGCTTTTTATATTCCATATGATAATCGGTTGATATATAAATTCGTTAAAAATTGCCAAAAATACAAGCCTGTTTTATGAAATCAAACTGATTATTGGTAATAAGTAAGTGCAATATGCACAAAAATGAATAGATTTATCGAGTATAGAACCTCAGCATGCATATAACAAACGGTTGACATACAAAAAATACAATGATAAGATGTGGTTACATTAAACAGTGGTTCTGATTTTCAGAACATTTTTTACAGGAGGATAGAAAATGAAAGGGTTCAAAAAAATTACAGCATTAGGTCTGGTATTATCCATGACTGCGGCAATGGCTACAGGATGTGGATCATCTTCTCAGACAGCAGCATCCACAGACGAGACAGCAGCTTCTGCAGTGGCAGCTTCTGCAGTTTCTGCAGCTGCTACAGATTCCACATCCGCAGCAGCATCCACATCTGACGCATCTGCTGCAGGTACCTTTACAGCAGATGAAAGTCTGAGAGGACAATCCATCTCATTTTTGAACAGTAAGGGTGAGATTCAGGAAGCACTTGAAGCAACAGCAGCAGATTTTGAAAAGGAAACAGGAATCGCGGTAGAAATACAGGCATGCGGTGCTGGTGAAGTTCCTTATACAAAGATCACATCTGCTTACAATTCAGGGAATGCACCGACGATGGCAATGCTGGATACAACAGATATCATTGCGCTTGCAAAAGATTACGCGCTTGATCTCTCAAGTGAAACATGGACAAATGAATGTTCCGCTTATCTGACAAAGTTAGATGGTAAAGTATACAGCTTTCCTTTCTGTATAGAAGGCAGAGGACTGATTTACAATAAGGATGCAATTGATAAGACACTTGGAACAGATTGGGATCCTTCTTCCGTTAATTCATATGATTCCCTGAAAGCGCTGCTGGAGCAGCTGTCTGCAGCAGGAATGGAAACACCGGTTGTTATTTCACACGAAGACTGGTCACTTGGCGCACATCAGCTGGGTTATATCTACGATACCTATGATGGAACGACAGATGGTGCAACAAAGGTTATGAGCCAGCTGAAATCAGGCGAACTCAAACCTGCTGATTATGCACGTTTCAATGAGTTTTTGGATACAATGGATCTGTTGCTGAAATATAACATTAACAAAGATGATCCAAACGGATCATTGTATGATCAGGATGCGATGTATGTTGCAGAAGGTGATGCAGCGTTCTGGGCAAACGGATGCTGGGCTTGGCAGGATATGAAGAATGCAGGCGCTGATCCGGATGGTAAATATGGTTTCATTCCTTTTGTACTTGGAAATGACACTTCTGATTTTGCGAATACTTCCATGCAGGCGTCTCCGACAAAGCAGGTTATGATCGATAATAAACTTGCAACACCGCAGCAGCAGGCAGCAGCAAAAGAATTTTTGAACTGGCTCGTATATTCCACAACAGGACAGACAGATCTTGTGACAGGCTGTGCAGTTATTCCGGCATGTACCAACAATACCGTTGTTCCTGCAAATCCGCTTGGCAAAGATATCCAGGCTAAGATGGCAGCAGGGAAAACATACAGTTCTTCTTTTGTAGCACCTTCCGACCACTGGTCAGTAATGGGCGCAGCTATGCAGAAGTACATTGGCGGCGAGTCTACAAAGGATGACCTTGCAAAGGCACTCAGTGATTATTGGACATCACAGAAATAAGATCATGTAAAGAGTTGTAATGACGGAGCGGGCAGATACCCGCTCCCGTTACAGCATGAAAGGAGCAGTTCATGGGACGGACTGGATCACAGAAAATCAGAAATTTGTTATGTTTTGCACTGCCTGGAGTCACAATTTTTCTGTTGGTAGTAATTGTACCGTTTTTATATGGATTTTATCTGACGTTTACAGACTGGAACGGTGTGGCACAGACAAAAAATCTGGTTGGATTTGCGAACTATACAGAGACTTTCCGGGATAAAGAGTTCTGGACGTCGATGCTGCTGACTCTGAAATATGTCTTTTTTTCGGTACTGCTTGTAAATGGAATCGCTTTTTTGCTGGCGTATCTTCTGACAAATGGTATAAAAGGGCAGAATTTTCTGCGTACCGGATTTTTTACACCCAATCTGGTAGGCGGTGTTGTACTTGGCTTTATCTGGCAGTTTATTTTTTCAAAAGTACTTGTAAATTTCGGAAAATCAATGGGTTGGGAAATTTTCAGAAAATCATGGCTCTCTGATCCGGACAAGGCATTCTGGACACTTGTTATCGTGACGGTATGGCAGTTATCCGGGTATATGATGATCATCTATATTGCCGGATTTACAGGTCTATCTACAGATGTGTTGGAAGCGGCAAGCATTGACGGTGCAACCGGAATGGCCAAAATGCGTCATATCATTCTGCCGCTCATGGTTCCGTCGTTTGTTATCTGCATTTTTCTGACACTTTCAAGAGCATTTATGGTATATGATATCAACCTGACACTGACAGGCGGAGAGCCTTA
>JAGOGF010000222.1 GCA_017996845.1 Butyrivibrio sp. | reverse complement strand
TTGCTGACAAAAAGGAACAGCGGAAGAATTGCCTTATCAAACACACCTTTGATATATGCCGCAACTGCTCCAAGAAGATTACCAAGGAACCATCCGACAATAATAGCAGGAAGCTGCAGCGCAACTGTCCACCATACTGAAGAAGATATAATATCTGCAACTGTTCTCGGATACTGACTGAAGGAAACGCCAAAGTCCCCCCGAACCGCATTTTTCAGCCATATAACAAACTGTTCAATCATCGGCTTATTTACACCGAATTTTTCTGCATAGTCCTGATATACTTTTTGTATTGCGGTAGAGTCCTGCATACCATTGATTGATCTGGATGCAATAGCAGATACCGGATCACCTGGCATCAACCGCGGAAGAACAAAGTTCAGTACTATGGCAAAAACCAATGTCAGGAAATACCAGAATATTTTCTGACCATAATATTTTTTGTACCCTTTCAAAATAGTCACCCCCGTTTCAGGCTTTTATGCATACGTCACGCTTTTCCATGATTTTGTTATAAAAAGGGAGCTACCGGAATTTTTTCCGGCAACTCCCTCAGTTACCTTCTCATGAATTCAGCTTCCGCCGCATGCAATCATGTATTTATCTGTCTGCCTTCAGGCAGTGATCACTTAGTTACCAGCTGAAGATCATACAATGCTGCAACTCCATATCCATCTGTGCAATCCATAGGCGGAATGTTTCTGCCATCATCAGCCTGCGGATAATTGGTCCATACAGATTCGTTTACAGTATAGAATACACCAGGACGATACATCAGTGCGAAGCAGGGAACATCAGTAAGCATAATCTTACTCAGCTCTGTATAATCTGTCTTCAGCTTGGCCTGATCTGTTTCTCCAGGGATTGCTTCCAGAAGCTTTTCAGCATCCTTATTCTTATAATGTCCGAAGTTACCACTCCAGTTAACATCCAGATCTGCATACTTGGAACTCATGAAGAACATTGCACGGCTCCATGGATTGGATACAGATGCTCCCGGTGATGTCCACATACAGATATCAAATTTACCGGTTGTCATATCATCATAATAGGTATTTGCTTCCGGGAAGTAGGTCGTAATATCAATACCAATGCTCTTGCCAGCTGCTGCAACAATTTCAAGTGCTGCATTCCAGTCTGACCATCCATTCGGGCACTCAGCCTTATAGGAAAGGTTCTTGCCGTCAATATCACGGATTCCGTCGCCGTTTGTATCTTTGATTCCTGCATCGTCAAGCAGTTTCTTTGCGCCGTCAACATCTGCGTTCTTCCACTGCAGATCTTTGAGTGCATCCTTGTCTACCATTGCCTGCTCACTGTCAAGAGGTCCCATGATAGAACGCGGGAACTGATCAAATGTAGGTGACTGACCTGACATTGCAGATGCAATGATCTGATCATAATCTACTGCCATCGCAATGGCTTTACGTACTGTTACATTGTCAAGTCCGGCCTTTGTTGTATTAAAGAAAGCTGTCGGCATTGTTGTGCACAGTCCATAAGGCGCATCATCAAGCCATGTGGAAATCGGGAGATTATCCTTTAACCACATATCCTGAACATCTGTAAGGAATTCCTGGCATACATCAACTTCGCCCTGCTGAAGAGCTACCTGACCTGCTGCATTATCCTTGTAGATTACATGTGCAATATATTTCGGAGCAGGAAGTTTTCCCCACATGGAAGCTGCCTGGCCCCAGTAATTATCATCTCTTTGCAGAACGATCTTCTGATCATTTTCTACAAATGGCTTGTACGGTCCGGAAGCAACAAGGTCTTCCATTCTGTCCTGTTTGATCTTATCTGCATCGTTACCGTTTCTCTTTTCAACAGTCTGCAGATATGCTTTCTGCATTACATATACTTTCGGAAGATAATCCTTTACCTTCAAAGGGTTAACTGCCTTACCCTTGTCATCCAGCTTGGCCTTGAATACAACGGTTGTCGGATCCTTGGCTTCTACACTGTCAATGTAGTTGGAATAATCAGTTCCTGTAGAGGACTGATACTTTACATGTGATGCAAATGTGTAGGCAACATCATCTGCCGTAACCTGTGTGCCATCACTCCACTTTGCATCCGGATTCAGCTTTACAGTCATTTCTGTGGTATCTGCATTCCATGTAGGATCTCCTGTTGCCAAAAGTCCTTTTACAGAACCATCCAACGGATTGTACATATACAATGTCTCATATACCAGAACACGTGCATAATCAGTCTGGTTGATTACCATTGCATTGTTTGAGTTTGCTGACATCGGGTTATAATCGTTTACAGATCCCCACTGTTGTCCTGCAAAATATAACGTTTCATTTCTTGGTGTCGATCCATCATCTGTGGATGCTGTCTCGGTTGTGCTGGCTGCGGTAGATGCTGCTGCAGCTGGTGCTGCGCTGGTCTCCGTTGAAGCTGCACTTTCAGAGCTTGTTGTTGCGCTTGTGCCGGATGTTGATGATCCGCAACCTGCCATCATAGATACTGTGATAGCAGAAATCATCAGAATCGACATCAGTTTCTCGGTTCTTTTCTTCATATAAGCCTCCCTTTCATCATGTATGAGTCTCCGTATGACTCGTTGTACCTATCATAGATTGAACCAGACATCTTTTATATCAAAATTTCCGTATTTTTAAAAAAATATCCCGAACAATTTTGTGTAATCTGTTTACATATTTTTTACTTTATCTCTTTTGTTTGTCAATTATTCTCACTAGTCTTTTTTGAATTATGTCAATATGACAGTTTTTTATTGAGTTTTTCTTATTTATATTGTAATATTATATAATGCATTGGGAGGATAAATATGGCTATCAATTTGAAAAAGCTGCAGGATTCCCTGTATTCCTATTACAGGAAGAGTCATATGCCTGTCTGGATCTACAATCAGAATCTGGAACTTTGTTTCACCAATTTCACAACGCCTGTTCTGCTTCATTTAATGGATGTTCTGAAGCCGCTTGTCCGCAATTACATTGTTGCTTCCGCAGTTGACGGATATCGTCTTATTCTTGATTATCCCTTTGAAACTTACTATGCTTTCACGCTTCTGATCAGTAAACGTGTGAGCTATACCATACTGATCGGTCCTGTACTTCCTGCCAGACCAACAGAACGGATCTGGGATCAGCTTTCCTTCAAAAAAGCTGTTTTTGAAGATCAGAGAACGATTCTTGCTGATTTGCTGCCCATTTCGACTCTGGAAGTTTTTTTACGGGAAATATCCGAATTTCTGCAAAAATATTGCGAAATGGTTCCGCCGGACTTTTCTTCTCTGCTGAAACGCATTCCGCGAAATGAAAAGCTGCATGATGAACTGCAATATTCAGCTGAAGCATGTCGTTCCCGCTATACCAGATTCTCCGTTTCAGAACTGCACGAAAAGGAAGAATGCCTTCGTTATTACATCCGTAAAGGTAATATTTACCGGTTATATCTTTTCCTGCA
>JAGOGF010000221.1 GCA_017996845.1 Butyrivibrio sp. | reverse complement strand
CAGCAAACATTTTTATCCAGAACCGTTGCAGCAGAAATCGCATAATTGGCATTTTCTGATGTCATTTCAAGATCGTATAAAATCAGCAAACCCCCTTTATGATTCTCAATTTCCAAATGCGCCTCTGTGCCACAGTTTCCTGCACGCAGAAACATAATCATATTAACAACACTCCAGCCTGCCGGAAGACATCCAAGTGCCGCAATGATACTGAATGCACTTTTATTGGTATGATTAATGGCAAGTCCGATCAGGAAAATTATAACGCAGGAACCTACAGAAATAATTGATCGGATAATGGAACTTTTCTTCATAGCAGTAATGTATCCAAATTCTCCCTTTTTTAAACGCTTCTTCATTTTGCACTTATTCCCTTCTGTATTTCATGCAGTCAGTTCATCATAGCTGCTGATATATAAATCTGCCAGACGAATCTTTTCTTCCCATTGTTCAGATGAATAGGCATCTTCCACTGCACATACTTTCATACCGGCACTTTTCCCTGCAAGGATGCCTTGCGTGATATCCTCAAAAACAAGACAATTCTGCGGATTCACATTCAGCTCCTTTGCAACATGCAGATAAATATCCGGAGCCGGTTTGCCTTTGATCACATCTGTACCGGATTTGATACAGTCAAAAAAATCTGTAATATGGTGAGCTTTCAACACATTCATAATAAGTGCACTGGAATTGCTTGATGCAATACCAAGTTTGATCCGATGGCTGCGACAGGTATGCAGAAAATCCATTACACCGGGTTTCAAAGGAACTTCATACATATATTTGTCCCAAGCCATACGATTCCAGGTTTCTCCGATTTCTTCTATTGAATCCGGAATTTGAAAATGTTCCTTAAAATATCCGGCTGTTTCAACAAAGCTCATACCTTCTATCTCCTGCTGCAGATTTTCCGGCAGAGAAATCCCAAAGCGCTCAAGATATTCCATATCTATTTTTTTCCACATCCACATGGAATCCACAAGAGAACCATCCAGATCAAAAATAACTGCTTCGAGTTCTTTAATATTTATTCCATTTTGCATACTTTTCCTGTTTTCTTTCCATTTATACTATTGTCGAAGATCCTGCAACTCCTGTTCTGTCAGTTCCCGATATTCTCCGGGTTGTAATGTGTCATCCAGAACCAGATTTCCCATTGAAATTCTTTTCAGAAAAAGGACTTCATTTCCAACAGCTTCCAGCATTCGTTTGACCTGATGGAAACGACCTTCATGCAATATCAGATGAATGACATTTCTTCCTTCCGCATCCATCTGGTCACGACAGGTCCGTGCAGGAAGCGTTTTCTGTTCATCACCGATATCAACTCCATCTTCCAGTTTCTGAAGTTCTTCATCCGTAATTTCATGTGCCAGATGAACTTCATAATCCTTATCAACATGCTTTCTGGGTGATAAGAGATTATGTGTCAGTGTCCCATCGTCTGTCATCAGAAGAAGACCCTCTGTATCCTTATCCAGACGTCCGACAGGTGCTAAATTCCTGACATTTTCCTTCTTCAGAAGATCGACAACTGTCATATTTTTATTATCTGTTGTTGCAGATACCACGTTTTGAGGCTTATACAACATATAATAATGATATCTGGCATAATTTAAAATTTTTCCCCCAAAACATATTTCATCCACTGCTTCATCAATGTGTTGCTCAGGTTTTTTAATTACAGCCCCATTTACAGATATCATTCCGTTTTTTATATATTCTTTTACCTGTTTCCGTGTACCCAGATTCTGATCGCATAAGAATTTATCTATTCGCTGCATCTGACTCCTGTCATCTTTTCTATGCAAATTTTTTTGCTTATTTTATGGTTACAGCACTGCTTGGGGTAAAGAAATCATACTGATTATGTGCACGTACAATCAGAGATGTTGCTTTGGCAGGATTTGGAATGGACACTGTGTCAGTATCCTTCGTTCGATCCCATGGCAGAAGGTAGGAATATGTTTTGCCGCCATCAAAACTATAAGAATAGTAGATAATCGGACTTCCTGAATCCTTTGCCGTTACACTGGCTGTGACCGTTCCCGTTTTTTTGTCGTACACTGCAGAATTGATTTTACAGACTTCGGGAGCTGTAAGATCGTCTGCTACGGGAACTGCTGGCATTGCAACAGACACATTCTGATATCCGGAGTAGTCTACCCCGAGCGCTGCTGATTTCAGATGAAAGTATTCTGCAGCTGCTGTAGCATCTGCTTTACCGAGTTGTTCATATGAAGTTGTCTTTTTTAAAAAAGAAAGATCCACACCGTGATCAACATAACAGTGTTCAATCAGTGCGCATGGAACCGCATCTGCTGTTGCGAAGCGCAATATACCATAATAATCTCCCTGACTTCCCAGTTTGGTCTTGATTCCGCGCTGATATATGCCCAATGCCTGAAGCTGTGCTATTTCTGCATTTGCAAAGCTATATCCCTGCTGATACATGGAACCGTATCCGGATACCCATACTTCTGACCCATAAAGATCATGCTGAACAGAAGAATTAAAATGAAGGCAGAAAAGAAAATCTGCGCCAACAGACTTTGCATAATCCGCGCGTGCCTGCAGCGACATTTCCTTGTCCGTTGTTCTGGTAAGATAAACCTTTACATTATCATATTTTTCCAGTTCGGTTTTCATTGCATTTGCGGTAATCAGTGTCACCTGTTTCTCACTGATTCCATTATACTGTGCCCCAAGATTTCTTCCGCCTGTTCCGCCATGTCCCGGGTCAATGCAGATTACAACCGGATCTGCCGCCTGTACCTTCATCGTATCTTTTGTAAATCCGGCAATTCCTGTAATCAGGAAAATTCCAGCTAAAATAATACCTGCAAATCTGTTTGTTTTCATTATTTCTCCAATTCGCTTTTCGATATAAGATCTATGAATTCCGAAAAGAAAGCGACCGATTATATAAGATCATATAAAACGGTCGCCATTTATCAAGTTTGCTATCTCATATTACAACAGATCAAGACTCAGCGGGTCTGTGTTCTGCTGTACAGAACTGCTGTCTAACGGAATGGTCTGTATCTGTGCGTTTTCCATCTGAACATTTGCTGCATTTGCAGAAAAAGACTGTGCTGCACGCACCGGCTCCGGTGGATACAAATCCGCCCTGTTTGATTTGACCGTCTCACAGTAATTGGTTAATTCTGAAAGAAGGCTCTCATAATGCGAATTGGTTGAATCAATCGACTTCATGAGGATCTGCTCCACTTCAGCAAGCAGTTGATCTGTATATTGTACGGCAGCCGCTTTCATTGAATTTGCTTCGTTTGTAGCTCTGTCCAGAACTTCCTGCGCCTGTCTTGCTGCAGAACTGACAACTTCATTTGCCTGTGCATAAGCCTGCTGCATAATTTCGTGTTCATTAATCAGTTCATTTGTATGTACCGTTGCCTCATCAATCAGTGCCTGTGCTTTCTGACGGGCATCATT
>JAGOGF010000085.1 GCA_017996845.1 Butyrivibrio sp. | reverse complement strand
GATGCCGGGAATCGGAGAACCGGTCATGCTTCATACATATATGAGCGTGAAGGAAGACGGAATCAGCCTTTATGGATTTTTGACCAAGGATGAACTGAAGGTATTCAAACTGCTGATTACAGTGAATGGGATCGGACCCAAAGGCGGATTATCAATTCTGTCGGCGCTTGGTACAGATGACCTGCGTTTTGCCATATTGTCAGGTGATGCAAGAACGATTGCCAAGGCTCCGGGAGTTGGTAAAAAAACGGCAGAACGTCTGGTGCTTGAACTGCATGACAAAATTTCAAATGATGATATTGTCGGCGGGAATGCAGGTTCTTTTGCACAGAATAATATACCGCAGACAGACTCTACTGCGCGGGATGAAACAGTGGAAGCTCTCGTGGCACTTGGATATAATGCAACGGATGCAATGCATGCGGTCAGAAAGATTATGGCAGAAGGACACAACACAGAAATGGACACGGAACAGCTCTTAAAAATGGCACTGAAGGAAATGTTCTGAAAGACAGGATGAATCACTTATGGGAAATCGTACAATACAGACAAGCAGGAATATGGATGCCGGGTATACAGGTGAAGATCAGCCAATTGAGGGTTCGCTTCGTCCCAGACATTTAAATGAATATATTGGTCAGGAAAAAATCAGAACAAGTCTGAAAATATATATTGAAGCGGCCAAACAAAGGAAAGAAGGTCTTGATCATCTGCTTTTTTATGGCCCTCCGGGACTTGGGAAAACAACACTGGCCGGAATTATCGCTAATGAAATGGGTGTAAATATTAAGATCACAAGTGGTCCTGCAATTGAGAAGCCGGGAGAAATGGCAGCTATTTTGAATAATCTGCAGGAAGGTGATATCCTTTTTATTGATGAGATTCACAGATTGAACCGGCAAGTGGAAGAAGTATTATACCCTGCAATGGAAGACTTTGCGATTGACATCATGATCGGTAAGGGGCCAACAGCAAGGTCGATTCGGCTGGACCTTCCGAAGTTCACACTGGTAGGTGCGACTACAAGGGCCGGCATGCTTTCTGCTCCGCTGCGCGATCGTTTTGGAATGATTCACAGAATGGAATTCTATTCTACAAAGGAATTATGTGAGATCATCATGCAGTCTGCAAAGGTTCTGGACGTTCAGGTGAACCGAACAGGGGCAGAAGAAATGGCACGAAGGAGTCGTGGAACGCCCAGACTTGCCAACCGGATACTCAAACGTGTAAGGGATTATGCCCAGGTTAAACACAGCAGTGAGATTAATGATGCCATTGTAATGGAAGCACTTCAGCTGATGGATGTGGATGAACTGGGACTGGATCATACGGACCATAATATTTTGTGTACCATGATTGATAAATTCGGTGGCGGACCGGTTGGACTGGATACACTTGCTGCAGCGATCGGAGAGGATGCGGGGACGATTGAAGATGTGTATGAACCGTATCTGATTAAAAGCGGTATGCTTAACCGAACCCCCAGAGGACGTGTTGTTACGGAACTTGCATACCATCATTTGGGACTTGAAAACACTTCTGTGAGTGATATATAATTGAAATCAGCTGAAATGGAAGCTTTGGTGGGAGTGGGCGTGCTTCACGAGGAGAGTAGGGATGGCGTTAAAGACTGATACGGAAGTAATCATTGGGGGCAAGGTATTTACACTCAGCGGAAATGAAAGCGAGGAATACCTTCAGAAGGTTGCGAATTACATTAATAATAAGATTGCAGAGTATGCTAAAGTAGAAGGATTTAAAAGGCAGCCGATCGATGTCCAGAATGTATTGATGGAGCTGAATATTGCGGATGATTATTTTAAAGCAAAAAAGCAAATTGAAATTTTACATGAACAGGCTGAAGAAAAAGAAAAAGAGCTGTATGATTTAAAACATGAACTGATCGCTGCACAGATCAAACTGGAAAATACAGAGAAAAATATGAAAGATCTGCAGAAAGACTTAAATGAAGATTCCAAAAAAATCATACAGATGGAAACAGAACTTAAGAGCTATAAGAAAAAGTGATGAGATAAAGGGGCTGTCTGATTAAGACAGCCTTATCTTTTGGAATTTCGGGTGAATTTATGCAAAAAATAGAATTGCTCGCTCCGGCGGGAAACTATGAATCCATGACAGGTGCATTTGCCGCAGGCGCAGATGCAGTTTATTTTGGCGGAACCAGGTTTGGTGCAAGAGCATATGCGGATAATTTTGATGAGGAACAAACCATCAAAGCAATTCATTATGCGCATTTGCATGGTAAAAAAATTTATATGACTATTAATACACTTGTAAAAGAGCATGAAATTGCTCTTTTGGGAGAGTTTGTACAGCCATACGCTGATGCAGGATTAGACGGCGCAATTGTACAGGATTTTGGGGTTGTAAATTATTTACGGGAACATTTTCCCGGGATTATGCTCCATGCAAGTACACAAATGGCAGTTACTGGTGTTTATGGAGCAAAGATGCTCCAAAAATCAGGAATTACGCGTGTTGTACCTGCCAGAGAACTTAGCTTATCAGAAATGAAGAACATCCATCAGCAGGCAGATATTGAAGTAGAAGCATTTATACATGGGGCAATGTGCTATTCCTATTCCGGTATGTGTCTGTTCAGCAGTATTGTAGGAGGCAGGAGCGGCAACAGAGGTCGCTGCGCACAGCCTTGCAGACTTGCCTATAAAATGGATTCTGACCAGGAAACATGTTATCCGCTTAGCTTAAAAGATATGTGTACGGTTGAAATCCTGCCCAAACTGATAGATGCCGGTATTTCATCTTTTAAAATTGAAGGGCGTATGAAAAAGCCGGAATATGTGGCAGGTGTTACAGCAATATATCGTAAATATATTGATCGTTATCTGGCAGATCCGACTGCTGCATATCATGTGGAAAAAAAAGATATGGAAATGCTGCGGTCTTTATATCTGCGTACAGATATCAGCGAAGGTTATTATGAGCAGCATAATGGCAGAAATATGATAACAATATCGGAGCCGGGGTATCATGGAAGCAGTGAAGAACTACTTGCCCGGATTCGGGCTGAATATCTGAATACAGAAAAAAAAATTCCGATAAAGCTTTTGGGCAGATTCAAGCCGGGGGAGCCTTCTTATATTGAACTTACAGCGGAAAATGTACAGATACATGTTACGGGAAATATTGTACAGTATGCGCAAAAGCGTCCCATGACTGCAGCAGACATTGAAAAACAGCTTGATCGGATGGGAAACAGTCCATTTGTACTTTCAGAAATGAAAGTTGAACTGGAGGAGACGGAACAAGGTCTTTTCATGCCTGTCAGCGAACTAAATGATCTGCGCAGACAGGCATGTGAAGAGTTGGAGAAAAGATTACTGGAGGCAAATGAAAACTGACAGAAGAATATGCATATCTGTTTCAGATATGGAACAACTGACAAGCGTTTACAGATCTGGGATCGATGTTGATGAGATCATAATGGATCTGTCCATGATACTTCCGTATCTGACGAATGCTGCTGCAACGAGTGAACTGGAACGGTTTATGCGGGACGGAATAGAATATGACATTATGCTTCCGTGGATCATGCGAGAGGAAGATCACAATCCGATCGTTCATGATCTTGAAATGGTATTGGAGCATGGATTTCAACTTGGCTTTACAGGTATTTTAGTCAGAAATCTGGAGGAACTTGCCTATATAAATCTGCATGGATATGAAGGTAAGATTATTACCGATTATGGAATATACATATGGAATCATGAAGCACTTTCTTTCTGGGAAAAAGATAATCTGGGTAAAAGAAGATTTGATGTTTACAGCCTTCCATTTGAGCTGAACAGTCATGAAATCCGTGATCTCAGACAAATGTCGAATGCAGAGTTACCTTCCGCAATCTGTTTATATGGAAGAATTCCGATGATGATCAGCGCAGGATGCATTCGCGGAACGAAGGGAGAATGTACTGGTAAAAGAGGGCAGAATGACACCATTACAGCACAACTGACAGACAGACTAAGGCATACACTTCCGGTGACCTGTTCCTGCAGATATTGTTATAATGTGATTTGGAACAATGTTCCGCTATCGCTTCATAAGCAGTTTGACGATATTATCAGGATGCAGATGGCGGATGTGTTTCGAATCGATCTGCAGATGGAGAATACACAACAGGCAGACGCGGTTCTTGCGTTCTGGAAAGCAGTCTTACAAAATGAGCGGATGGGGAATCCGCCATATGATGATTATACAACAGGTCATTTCAAACGCGGAGTAGAGTAATTGATGGAATTATACATTACAGAACTTTCAAAATATCTGATATGTTTTTTGATGATAGGCTATGCGGCTGTTTCTTTTTTGGTGTTTCTTTTTAAAACGGAAGAGGATAGAACGGGTTTCTATATATTTCAGAATATTCTGATGCTGATGATACAGTTATTGTGTTTTCTTCAAATTGAAACCAGAACGGGTGATCTGACTTATCTTTTTTTCTATGGTTTTCAATTGATTATTCTGATGGCTACAATTATATTGTTTCATATATTGTATCCGGATGGAAATCAGCTGATTATCAATAATATGTGTATGCTTCTGATGATCGGAATGGTGATGCTCATCAGAATTGATTCTGCAAAAGCAATTAAGCAGTTTGTGATTGCAGCAGGGTCTATTATAATTGCGTTTCTGATTCCGCAGCTGATATACAGATGGAGATTTCTGAAAAGGTTTACCTGGCTGTATGGAATTATTGGAACAGCAGCGCTTGGAATCGTACTGATTCTTGGGTCAGTCACGAATGGATCGAAGATATCCTATTCGGTTGCAGGCGTTACTTTTCAGCCATCGGAATTTGTGAAAATTATATTTGTTTTTTTTCTTGCTGCAGCTTTTTATGAATCAACATCTTTTTTGCAGATTATGATTGCTGGTATATTTGCTGCAGCACATGTGCTCATATTGGTGGTTTCCAAAGATCTTGGCAGTGCGGTCATTTTCTTTATGGTGTATATCTGCATGGTTTTTGTGGCCACGGGGAATCCATTGTATCTGATCGCCGGGTTAATGGGGGGAGGGGCATCTTCCTATGCGGCCTACAAATTATTTGCACATGTTCAGGTACGCGTACAGGCATGGAAAGATCCCTGGAGCACGATTGATTCTACCGGTTACCAGATTACGCAATCTTTATTTGGAATCAGCAGCGGCGGATGGTTTGGACTTGGCGTTTTTGGTGGAACGCCCAAGGCAATTCCATATGTTGAGGATGATTTTATCTTTTCAGCAATTGCAGAAGAACTTGGGATTATATTTGCAGTATGTATGATCCTCGTCTGTATCAGCATTTTCCTGATGTTTTTATACCAGGCATATCGGATTCGTGATCCGTTTTACAGATTGATCGCATTTGGATTTGGTGTCACGTATATTTTTCAGGTATTTCTGACGGTTGGAGGCGGATGTAAATTTATTCCTCTGACGGGAGTGACGCTTCCGCTTGTCAGTTATGGAGGCACATCTGTTCTGACTACCATCATAATGTTCTCAATATTTGAAGGAATATGTATGCTGCAGGCCGAAGAGCAAAATGATGCAATGATGCGCCGAAAAAGTCACCGCAGGGAGAGCAGAGATTTATATGAAGAATAGAAATAAGAGACCTGTAAAGCATCGGGATACCTATGAAGATACGATCGATATGAGGAATTCTGATGAAGAGGAAGACAGATATGATGATCCGGGAGAGTATGAAGACCGGCTGGACCAGTATGACAGAGCTTACAAAGAAAAAAAAGGAAGCCGCAGAAATAAAAAGAAAAAGAAAAAAACATATTCTATTGTTTTTATTGCAGCATTATTTGTGTGTCTTATGAGTTCCATGTTGTTTTATGTGTGCTATTATTCTGCGGTGAACAAGCAGAAACTGATTAATAACAGCTACAATGGCAGACAGCAGATCCTTTTGGCACAGAATACCAGAGGATCGATTTTGGCTGCCGACGGAACGGTTTTAGCACATACCGTAACAAATGCGACAGGGAAGGAAATCAGACAGTATCCATTCAGCAATGAGTTTGCTCATGTGGTAGGTTATGCTTCACAGGGCAGAGCCGGTATTGAGGCAATGGCGAATTATTATCTGATTAATTCAAATGTATCTATTGCAGAAAAAGCGAAAGATGATGCCTCCAAAGAAAAATATCCGGGAGATAATGTATACACGACTTTAAATACACAGCTGCAGGAGATTGCTTATAAATCCTTGGGTGTATATCGCGGTGCAGTTGTTGTATCGGATCCGAAAACAGGTGCAATTCTTGCCATGGTTTCCAAACCGGATTTTGATCCAAATGAAATTGATCAGGAATGGGAGGCACTTGTAAATGATAAGGATAATTCAGAACTTTTGAATCGTGCAACGCAGGGGCTTTATCCACCGGGATCTACATTTAAAATTATGACTTCTCTGGAATATATCAGAGAAAATCCGGATACTTATCAGAACTATTCGTTTACCTGCACAGGTTCGTTGACACATGGAGCTGATACAATCAAGTGTTTTCATGGTGAAAGGCATGGTAAACTTGACTTTTTCGGATCTTTTGCAAAGTCATGTAATTCTTCCTATGCAAATATCGGACTGACACTTGACCGTGCACAGTTTAAGAGTACATTGAGCGAGCTGATGTTCAATTCAGAACTTCCGCTTGAGATGAATTACAGTAAAAGTACTGCAATATCTGAACAGACAACCTCTGATTCCGATATGATGCAGTTGGCAATCGGACAGGGAACAACAGCAATGACCCCAATACATTTGAATATGATCACTTGTGCAATTGCAAACGGCGGGGATCTGATGAAACCTTATTTGATTGACAGAGTGGAATCTGCGAATGGCAAAACGGTAGAAAAATTTGCTTCACAGGATTATAAGACATTGATGACAGCAAAAGAAGCTGCGATCCTGACACAGATGATGGAAGGCGTTGTGCAAAATGGAACCGCAACCAAACTGAAAGGGTTATCCTATACCGCAGCCGGGAAAACCGGTTCAGCGGAATACAGCAATCTTACAAATGACTCGCATGCCTGGTTTACGGGCTTTGCTCCCGCAGAAAATCCACAGATCTGTGTTACGATCATCATCGAAAAAGCCGGATCCGGCGGAGAATATGCAGTTCCGGTTGCAAAAAGAATTTTTGATGCATATTTTGTAAAATAAGCATCTGATATGATTTTAATATACAGAATCTATTGTGATATTTGGAAAATGTGCAAGATCAATCAATGTACTGCTGTTCAATTCTTTTACCATCGGGCGGGAGAGCGATGGTTCATTAATCAGTATTACTTCGGCATTTCTGCCATCACTTAAATGTACATTCATTCCAAGCTGTGATTGTGCAATATGCAGGAGAACAGGTTTTATGAGGGAGGCGTCATAACGGGCGAATCCCTCTTTTTCATAATTTGCAATAACCTGAAAAGGATTTAGCATTGGACGATATACACGATAGGATGTCATGGCTTCATAGGTGTCAACAATTGCAATTACTCTTGCAAATAAATCAATTTTCTCTCCTGAAATACTGGAAGGATAGCCGGAGCCATCCATACGTTCATGATGCATCAGGGCAGACCTTGCAATGTGTCTGTCCCATGGAAGCTCTCGCAGAACCTCGTATCCTTTTGCGGCATGCTGCCTGACGACACAATATTCTTCAGGTGTAAGTTTGCCCGGTTTCCACAGAAGATTATATGGAAGCCAGAGTTTACCGATGTCATAGACAAAGGCGCATTTAATGAGCAGTGCGATGTCTGGAGTCGGAAGAGCAAGCCAGGTACCGAAAACACCAGCAATCAGTGCTGAATTCAGGCAATGTGCATGCGTCATATCATCATTTCCAGGCAGCATATTATACAGATAATCCAGAAGCTGTTCTCCGGTAGAAGTATAGAGAATAATATTCTGATAAACCTTCATCAGATTATCCATATTAATTGGAACATTATTCATGACAAAATTGACCATATATGTTTTGTATACAGGGAAAAGTTTCTGATAATTCTCTTCAAATTTTTTGAAACCTTCACTCAATCTTATTTTTTCAAAATGTGTAGTTGCAAAGTCAATTTCTTCCTTGATCGGAACAACAAGAATAGAATGGCGTGCCAGCTTTTCGATGATGGATTCAGTTATTTTTGTGTTTCCTGAAACAATCACCTCATTTTTATAGCTGAGAACATCTTCTGCGGTGGTCATTCCAGGTTTCAATTCCATTCGTGTAATGCTTTTCATGATTCATTTCCTCTGGGCAGAAAATATGTGTTATAATCAGTTTCAGGTAAAATATTACTTCTTGATTTTAACACAGATAGTGTGGCAATAAATAGATTTTTTGAGATAATTGGATGAAAAATAGAGAATATTGTACTTTTTACAGAAACTTGTATATCGGAGAATCGGTAAAACGTCCCAAGCATGTGCAGTGGAAACTGCGGCATGGGGCAGGCCAGTTTACCATATATTGCGTGACAGGAGCACAGACAGACACTGATCAGCTGGATATTCTGCACTGTGCTTTTCTCAAGCAATCTTTTTATGCTGTTCATCCTCCGGTTGTATATGCAATTGCAGGAAGTTATGAAGAAGCAGTGAATCTGATCATTCGGATTTCGGATGAAGCATTGGCCTGTGGGCTTGGGGGACAGCTCCGAACCTATCTGGACAGAAACGTTCAATCATAATCTAAGGAGCAAAAATATAGAATGCTGACAGCGGTTCTGACTGTATTGAAAATTATAGGAATCTTACTTCTGATTATTTTATGCATTATCCTGGTGATCCTTTTTGTCCCGATCAGATATTCTGCAGATGCTGAAATCCCGCGAAAGGATCTTTCGGGTGGAATAGATGAACATATTACAGACGGAGTGAACTGTAATATACGGATCAGCTGGTTGCTGCATCTGATCAGGGTCAGTGTGCGTTATCCTGCTGCAACACGGTTTTCTGTAAAAATTCTTTTTTTTACAATTTTCCCGAAAAAAGTAAAGAATAAAAAAAAGTCAGTAAAAAAATCATTTAAAAAATCCGAAAAAAAAGCAAGGTCTTTGCCTAAAAAGAAATCTGAAGCGGAACCTGGTTCAGATGAAGAATCAATATCATTTTCAAATGAAGTATCAGAAGAAAAAAGCGATAACTGGGAAAAATATCAGCCTGAAAAAATGACAAATACAGTGTCTGATATGCAATTTCAGGAGAGCAGAAGCGAAAAAGAAGAAAACGCGAAGGAAAAAGAAGAAAGCAAACACCATGCAGAACAAAGTGAAGAAAATGAATCAGAAAATGGTACGATTTCTGATTTTTGGCGAAAATGCAGAGACATTATGCTGCGTATTTGGAACTTTCTGAAAAATCAACAAAATGTGCTGCAAAAAACCTGGTATACAATATCTCGTATTTGTGATAAAATTTCTTTGATTAAAGAAACGTTGGAAAGTGATATATTTCAGCGTGCATGGAAGATTGCTTCTTCACAGCTTTTAAAAGTCTGGAAGCAGCTCCGCCCGGGTGTTTGTGACATTACAGTTTTATATGGAACAGGTGATCCGGCATTGACAGCACAGATATTGGGAATATATGCAATGATGTATCCGTTTCTTTCTGATGGGATCAGTATAAATGCTGATTTTGATGATGCAGTGATCGGATGCACGGCTCATATCAGAGGTAAAATTACGTTATTCAGATTACTCTGGTGTGCAGCAGTAATATATTTTAATAAAGACATCAAAAAGGTATACAGGAGATTTCGCAGAATTATGAAGCGATGATTTTGTGTATATGCGAAAGGCGGAGAATATCATGGGAGATAATAATTTTTCGGGTGTTGTAGATTCTCTTATGAAGGGATTGAATACAATTCTTTCAACGAAAACAGTTGTCGGTGAGGCAACAAAAATCGGAGATACAATCATTGTACCGCTTGTCGATGTTTCTTTCGGTGTGGGAGCAGGGGCAAAAAATGCCGATAAGAAAGACAGTGGTTTGGGCGCTATTGGTGCAAGGATGTCACCAAGTGCCGTTCTGGTCATCAAAAATGGTTCTACGAAGCTTGTAAATATCAAAAATCAGGATGCGGTTACAAAGATTCTGGATCTTGTTCCTGATGTTGTTGACAAGCTTTCTGCAGGCAAGAAGAACATGATGGATGACGATGATGCTGTTGATATAGCTTTTCCGGACAAGGATGACGACGAAAAGTAGTGCCCGTCGGGGGAAATATCCATGGAGAAAAAATTCAGCAAGGAAGAAATCATTAAAAATGGCGATTCTGATGAATTGTATGAGTTGAGAATGTGGCTTTTTAAGGAAAGCTGCAGACTGGAAAATCAGGAAAGTACTTTGGATGATCGTTTTGAGAGGCTGGAAGCAGAAGAAAAAAGATTTCGAGAAGAAGCATCTGCCATGAAGAAAGAAATTACTCTTCAGGAGGGAAAGCTCCGGAAGGATGCAGCCTTTTTTGACCAGAAGCTGGCTATTCTGCGCAAGGGGTATGATGATCTGAATGAAGACCGTCATAAACTGGAAGAGGAAAAAAAGCGTATTGAAAAAGAAAAAGAGTATATGGACGAAGCATTGTATGACGGGAAAGAGCTTCTATTCAGAGGCGTTCATAATCAGCTTTCACTGAAGAAGCGATATAAAGATCTCTTAAAGATTTTTCATCCCGATAATCTATGCGGAGACCGGGAAGCAGTACAGATCATTACCGCAGAATATACAAATCTGAATCAGGAATTTGATGTAAGCATGAAAGCATAAATAGGAATGGCACATTGCAGAGAGAATTGTACAAGAACTTCAAAGGCAGGTTTTGAAGCGGTACGCATCTTTCCGGATGTGCCTTTTTATATGGAGCGGGAGCAAGTTTATGACTGAAAAAAATATATAAATGCAAAAAAAAAGACACTGCCATGAAGCAGTGTCTTTAAATGATAACCTTTTAAGCTCTTTCAACTAATTTGGATCTCATACAACTTGTACAAACATTCATTCTTTTTGTCTCACCGTTAATCTTAACAGCAACACGCTGAACATTTGAATTCCAAGCTCTGTTAGATCTTCTATGAGAATGGCTTACGTTGTTACCGAAATGAACGCCTTTGCCACAAACTTCACATTTAG
>JAGOGF010000220.1 GCA_017996845.1 Butyrivibrio sp. | reverse complement strand
GCCGGAAGCGCCCAGATAGAATTTCAGCATTTGCGCATGCTCCTTTTGATTACCGTTTATCTGAATCTGATTGTATCATAAATACACTTTCCATAGCTTGGAAAGTATGAAACAGTGTACAAAAAAAACTGCAGAATTCTGATTCCGCAGTTCTTTTGAAAAATATCGTCCTTTCGTTTCAGTGATGGAAGAGTCGAAGTCCTGTAAATGCCATGACCATATCATGTGTATTGCACGCTTCAATTACATTGTCATCCCGTACCGATCCACCAGGCTGTGCGACATATTTTACACCACTTCTAAAGGCCCGTTCAATGTTGTCCCCAAATGGGAAAAACGCATCCGATCCCATTGCAACATCTGTATTCTGATCCAGCCATGCACGTTTCTGCTCAGCAGTAAACACCGCCGGTTTTGATTTGAATACATGCTCCCATTTACCGTCTGCAAGCACATCCATATAATCTTCACCCATATAGAGATCAATTGCATTATCTCTGTCAGGACGCCTGATATGATCCAGAAACGGAAGTCCCATTACCTGGGGAGATTGACGCAGAAACCAGTTATCCGCCTTGGATCCGGCAAGCCTTGTACAGTGAATTCTGGACTGTTGTCCTGCCCCGATTCCGATTGCCTGGCCGCCTTTGACATAACAAACTGAGTTGGACTGTGTATATTTCAGCGTAATCAGTGCAATGATCAGATCTCTTTGCGCTGCCTGGGGAATATTTTTATTGTCTGTCACAATATTTTCCAGCATCGTCTCATCGATTACGATATTATTATGCCCCTGTTCAAACGTTACACCAAAAACCTGCTTCCGTTCAATTGCAGCCGGCACATAAGAGGGATCTATCTGCACAACTGCATAGTTTCCGTTTTTCTTTGCAGTCAGAAGTGCAAGGGCATCTGCATCATACCCGGGTGCGATAATTCCATCCGAAACTTCTCTTTTGACAAGTTTGGCAGTAGCAAGATCACAGGGATCAGAAAGCGCAATAAAATCACCAAAAGAAGACATCCGATCAGCGCCTCTTGCCCTTGCATAGGCACTTGCAAGCGGAGAGAGATCTCCCATATCATCTACCCAGTAGATTTTTTTCTCTGTATCCGTCAGTGGCAATCCTACCGCTGCGCCTGCCGGTGAAACGTGTTTAAAGGAAGCTGCCGCAGGAATTCCTGTCGCTTTTTTCAGTTCAGAAACCAGCTGCCATCCGTTTAAAGCATCCAGCAGATTGATAAATCCCGGTTTGCCGTTTACCACCGTAATCGGCAGTTCACTTCCATCTTCCATATATACCCGTGAAGGTTTTTGATTCGGATTACATCCATATTTAAGTGCAAGCTCTTTCATTTTCCACCTCATCCTTTTCAGAAATTTTTGTTTATGATTCTGCTCTCATATTTGCCTGTCTCAATTTCAATATATCTTACAAAAAGAGATACCTTATTATCCTGATTCAATGATGCCCATATTTGTCCGGTAAGTGTCTCAATGTCTCCCTCGATGTTAACCGACACAGGCTCACCTTCAAAACTTGGAAGCGGATTGCCATCTCCCATATAAGTATGAATAAAATATCCCTCTCCTGCCTTGGGACAATCATAGGTGTATGTAAATCTCTGGCAGGAAGACGCATCTCCCCTGTTACTTTTTAAAATAGAAAGTGCAAAGTCATATTTTCCATTCAGGATATGCATCAGTCCGGATATCCGGGGTGTATAATTGGGTGCATCCGGTTCAAACTTCCTTGTGCGGAGCGCTTCCTCAAACGTATGCTGCTGATCCAACATTTCATAAACGGTATCTGTCTGATCTCCGTTTGTAACAATCGTATAATTCCCGAGTGTTCTGACCGGTGCATAAATGATCAGACTCGGATCTTCCATTTTGGAAGGGTCAAAAGCCTGTGTCCGGATTCCTGTTCCATCCTCCACAAAAATACGATTTCTGCTGTTCTCACTTCTTCCCATTATGAAATATGCCGTGACCGCATATTTTCCATCTTCTGATGTACCGATCACGATACCTCTTCCGGGATAACTGTTCTCTGCAAGTTCCTTTTGTAAATTCATCATCACCTGTCTCCTTTACCTGCTGCAAATAACAAACATTTTCTCCGCCTGATCAGATTCTACCTGAATCTGCCAAAAGCGCACAAAAAGACCGCCTGAGCGGGCCTTGTATAAAGGCTGCCCAGGCGGTCGGCTAATAGAATTCATCCTGCACTCCCTTGTGGTGATGTCTGCCATTGCAGCCGCTCCACTGATCCGCCAGTCATACAGGTCTTATTTCACTTTACATGATTCAGAATGAAAAAACAATCCTTTTTTATAAAATGCAGCGCGAATTCCATCTTATATCAAATGCTTCTCTTGCAGCAGCCTTCAGCCTAAAGTAAGATTATATAAAACGCTTATATCAATAAAAAATATAATCAGTCAGAAACAGAAAGGCCATCCTATGAATTTTCTCTTTGCATCCGATTCTTTTAAAGGTTCCCTGTCCAGTGCACAAACCGCGCTTTTACTTGAGAAAGCCGCAAAAGAAGTTTTTCCAGACTGCACCTGTAAAAGTCTCCCGGTTGCAGACGGGGGAGAAGGCACTGTCGCCGCAGTCATATCTGCCTGTTCCGGTCACCTCTTATCCTGCCATGTGCATGATCCGCTTGGCAGGCCGATCACTGCAGTCTACGGTGCCGTATCACATACTGCAGCAATCATTGAAATGTCCGCAGCTTCCGGTCTGACACTGATTCCTGACCATTTGCGCAATCCCGCTCTTACTACCAGTTACGGTACCGGCGAACTGATCCTGGATGCTGTAAAGCATGGCTTTCGTGATATATCCGTTGCCATTGGCGGATCGGCTACCAGCGATGGCGGAATCGGCTGTCTGAAAGCGCTTGGAATTCGTTTTCTGGACCGAAACGGACAGGAACTCTCCGGCACAGGATCAGATCTTATGCAAATTGCAAAAATTGATGCACAGAACTTATACCCGGAACTGAAACAGACACATTTTCAGATTCTGTGCGATGTACGTAGTCCGCTGTGCGGCGACCATGGCGCGACAAAAGTATATGGACCGCAAAAGGGTGCGACACCTGCCATAATTGCCGAACTGGAAAACGGAATGTGCCATTATCGTGACCTTCTGAAAGAACTATTCGCAGTCGATCCTGACCTTTTGCCAGGTGCCGGTGCTGCAGGAGGTCTTGGATGCGCACTACAGCTCTTTCTGAACGGAACGATTGTTTCCGGCATCGAACAGGTTTTAAAACTGATATCCTTTGAACAGTATCTGTCCGGTATCGATCTTGTCATCACAGGAGAAGGCCGTGCAGATGCACAATCCTGTAACGGTAAAGTCATGCAGGGAATCGGAAACTTCTGCATGAAAAAAAATATTCCCGTCATCGCGCTTACCGGTTCTATTGCAGATGGCGCAGAGATGCTCT
>JAGOGF010000084.1 GCA_017996845.1 Butyrivibrio sp. | reverse complement strand
GGCGCACTGGAGGCCGGCTTTGATGAAAATAAATTGTTTATCAGAGATACGCTTTCGGAAGCGACTGCATTGATGTATGAACTTGATTGCGGAAAAGAAAAAGTGATTTTGCTTGAAAACGATCTTCCGGATAACTATACTAAGTAATCGTTTGAAAGAATCAGAATTGCAGATTGACAGAAAAGGAAGGCATGGTCAGGATATGAAATTAAAGATTGCAGTTTTATTTGGCGGAAAAAGTACAGAACATGAAATATCCATCATCTCAGCTATTCAGGCGATCCGTTCCATGGATCAGGAGAAATATGAGATTATTCCGGTATATATGACCAAGAATAATGATTATTATGTAGGGGAAGATATCGGCAGAATTGAAGCATATCGAAACATTCCGGAACTGCTAAAAAACAGTATACAGGTTGTATGGATCAAGGATGGTGACAAGGTCAGCCTGATGCGTTATCCGATGAAAAAGTTTGGAAACAATGTAATGCATGAAGTGGATATGGCATTTCCGATTGTACATGGTACAAACGTGGAGGATGGCACTTTGACGGGATTCCTGGCAACACTGGGACTTCCGGTTGTAGGATGTGATGTACTCTCTTCTGCTGTCGGTATGAATAAATATGTTATGAAAACAGTACTTAAAGATAATGGAATCTCTGTGTTGGATTGCAAATGCTATACCTGGAAAGATTATGAGGATGCAAAGGAACTGATCGCCAAGGTGGAAGCAGCGTTTTCCTATCCTGTTATCGTAAAACCCCTGAATCTAGGATCCAGTATCGGTATCAAGAAAGCCTCTGACAGAGACCAGCTTACGGAGGCACTTGATCTTGCCTTCGAGTTTTCCAGAAAAGTTCTGGTAGAACCTGCCATTTCTGCGCTCAAAGAGATTAATTGCGCTGTTTTGGGCGATTATGAGGGAGCACAGGCTTCTGAATGTGAAGAACCGGTTAATGCAGATGAGATTCTCAGTTATGAAGATAAATATATCGGGGGTGCAAAAGGACCAAAGAATGGCGGCAGCAAGGGAATGACCAGTCTAAAGAGAAAGCTTCCGGCTGAAATCAGTGCTGAGGTACGGGAGCAGATCAGACAGATGGCGGTAGATGCTTTTATGTGTCTTGGCTGCAGCGGGGTTGCCAGAATCGATTTTATGATCGATGAAGCGACCGGAAAGGTATATCTGAATGAAATTAATACCATTCCGGGATCTCTTGCCTTCTATCTGTGGGAACCTCTTGGAATGAAATATCCGCAGCTGTTGGAGAACCTGATTCAGCTGACACGCAAGGCGGACAGAGAAAATCATAAAGTGGTATATTCTTTTGATACCAATGTTCTTGCGGGCGTTTCACTTGGCGGAGCAAAGGGCAGTAAATGCTGAATAAAAAAAATGACTTGATTCATTTCTGAATCAGGTCATTATTTTTAAGATAAGTTTTTTCGATGATCGCCTGTACGGTTTCATGAATATTTTTCTGGTCTTCTTTTTCAAGCTTGCTATAATAGATCGGAGTACCATATTCGATGATGACGTGCTGCGGACGGATATACCAGGGGTGAGACTCGAAAATGTCGCGTGTATTGTTTATCGTGACGGGGATCAGCGCGCATCCGGTACGCTGAGCGATCTTGAAACTTCCTTTTTTGAAAGGCAGAAGTGCCTGATCTGTGTTATTGCGGGTTCCTTCCGGATAGATGCAGATTGAAATTCCGTTACGGATTTTTTCAATTGCTTCCAGGATAACTTCCATGCCTTGCCGCAGATCATCACGATCCAGAAACAGGCAATCCAGATTTTTCATCCACTGTCCCAGAACGGGAACTTTCAGAATCTGCTTTTTGGCAATGTAACCCGTCAGATTCGGAACTAGTGCATAGGAAACAACTACATCAAAGTAACTGCGATGATTTCCGATGTAAAGGACAGGCTGATCAACCGGCACATTTTCTTTTCCGATGACAGTAATCTTTGTTCCGCTTAGAAATGACACGACACGGAATGCCCAGGCTACAATGGCAAGTGAACTCCTCTTTTTCAGATTCATGTTAAATTTGCCGATGATCCACTCTACCAGTAGAATCGGGATACTGACAATAAGGAAAAGTACAACGAATACAACAACTAAAATCAGACGAATCATATACGCTCCTGTGGTAATATTTGTATAAAGCTTACAGAAACACTTTACCATTAAAAAATTTTCTATCTTCATTATAAACGGAGGGACGCATGAAGGCAATGCTGCTGATCAAAAACGGATATGTCATAGATCCTGCAGGGGGAACAGAGGGGAAAAAAGATATTCTGATCGTGGACGGTAAGATCAGCAAACTGACAGAACCAATGGTACATCCCGAAGAGACAGAGGAAAATCTTCAGATCATGGACTGTGAAGGGCTTGTGATATCGGCAGGCCTTGTGGATGCGCATGTACATTTCAGGGATCCCGGGCAGACTTATAAGGAAGATATCCTCACAGGCGCTGCTGCTGCGGCAAGGGGAGGCTACACAAGCGTTGTTATGATGGGAAATACCAGTCCGCATATGGACAACGCCGATACGCTTTCCTATGTAACGGAGAAAGGAAAGCGCACCGGTATTCATTGTTATGCCTGCGGGAATATTACGATGGGCATGGAAGGAAAAGTGATGACGGATTTTGCAGAGCTGGTACAGGCAGGCGCGGTTCTGTTCACGGATGACGGGAAACCGGTTCTGTCACAGGAACTGATGCGGCAGGCCTGCGTCAGAAGTTCTGCAATGCATAAGGTTCTAAGTCTTCATGAAGAAAACCCGGAACATATTACAGAAAACGGAATCAATGCAGGTCTGGTGGCAACGAAGCTGGGACTGAGAGGTTCACCAAGGCAGGCAGAAATCTTCATGGTGGAACGGGATATCCGGATTGCATCGGAAACTGGGGCAGAGATTACCATACAGCATATCAGTACAGCTGAAGCCGTTGCGCTGATCAGGGAAGCAAGGAAAACAAATCCGCGGATTCATGCGGAGGCAACACCGCATCACTTTACATTGACGGATGAAGCAATATTCAAGTTCGGAACGCTTGCCAAGATGAATCCGCCGCTTCGCACTGAAAATGACAGGAAAGCGATCATAGAGGGGCTGCGCGACGGAACAATTGAGATGATCGCAACCGATCATGCACCGCATGCAGCGGCAGAAAAAAAACTCCCTTTTGTAGAGGCGCCAAGCGGCATCACGGGACTGGAAACAGCTCTTTCGCTGGGTATCCGGGAGCTCGTACAGCCGGGATATCTGACGCTGCTGCAGCTCCTGCAGAGAATGTCATCCGGACCTGCAAATGTATACGGTATGGATGCTGGCTGTGTACAGCAAGGACATCCGGCAGATCTTGTGATCTTTAACCCTGCGCAGGAATGGAAGGTAGACTCCTTTTTGTCAAAGGCATCCAACACACCGTTCTGGGGAGAACGGCTTCCGGGTATCATATATGAGACGATCTGTGGCGGTAAAACAGTATATCACCGGTTTTAATGACAGAGCGCAAAAAGATCTGCGCGGAAATGAGGAGTAGGATGGCCAAAAAGAAAAAAATACTTGCAAAGGTAATTGCGCAGAATATGCTGACAGAGGGAATCTGTGATCTGTGGCTGGAAACACCGCTTGCACAGGATGTAAGACCGGGACAGTTCGTAGGGGTTTATCCTGCAAGTGCATCAGAACTATTGCCGCGCCCGATCAGTATCTGCAGGGTAAATAAGGACAAAACGGCAATCCGGCTGGTATATAGGATCGTCGGTAAAGGTACAGCAGAGTTTGCACTTTATCAGCCAGGCGAATATTTATCCATTCTGGGAATCCTTGGAAACGGGTTTCCAATGGAACAGGCAGCAGGCAAAAAAGTCATGCTGATGGGCGGCGGAATTGGTATTCCTCCGCTTCTGGAGCTTGCGGCACAGTTAAAAGGTCTGCCACAGGAACTTTCTCCGAAGGAGATCCTTGTCGTAATGGGGTATCGAGATGCACAGACGTTTCTGACAGAAGAATTTGCACAGAACGGACAGCTCTATATTGCCACAGAAGATGGAAGCATCGGAACAAAAGGCAATGTGCTGGATGCGGTCCGCGAAAATGAATTAAAAGCAGATGTTATCTATGCCTGCGGTCCCATGCCGATGCTGCGTGCAATTAAGCGTTATGCGCAGGAAAACGGGCAGGATGCATATATTTCACTGGAAGAAAGAATGGCCTGCGGTGTCGGGGCATGTCTTGGGTGTGTCTGCAATACAGTGCAGAAGGACGCACATTCTCATGTGAATAATACACGGATATGCACGGATGGACCGGTTTTTGCGGCAAAAGATGTGGATATCTGACTGGAAAAAAGCCGGAATGTGGATGGAGGACTTTAATTTGAATACAAATATTGAAATAGCAGGTGTGCGTTTCAAGAATTCGGTAATGACTGCTTCCGGGACTTTCGGGTCCGGGATGGAATATGCCGAATTTGCTGATCTGAACCGTCTGGGAGCTGTCGTGACGAAAGGTGTTGCAAATGTGCCATGGACAGGGAATCCGACGCCGCGCGTTGCAGAAACTTATGGCGGAATGCTCAATGCGATCGGTCTGCAGAACCCGGGCGTGGATGTCATGATCGAAAGAGATCTTCCCTACCTGGAACAGTTTGACACCAAAGTGATTGTCAATGTATGTGGAAAAACTGTGGAAGATTATCTGGAGGTTGTGGATAAGCTGTCAGATCAGCCGGTAGATATGCTCGAAATTAATGTATCCTGCCCGAATGTCAAAGAGGGTGCCATTGCTTTCGGACAGAAAGCAGATGCGCTTTATGATATTACGAAGCAGATCAAGCAGCATGCGAAACAGCCGGTGATCATGAAACTCAGCCCCAATGTAACGGACATTACGGAGATGGCAAGGGCAGCTGAAGCAGCAGGTGCGGATGCACTTTCCATGATCAATACCATAACTGGAATGAAAATTGATATTGGCAAGCGCAGATTTGCACTGGCCAATAAAACAGGCGGACTGTCCGGACCTGCCATCAAACCCGTTGCAGTAAGAATGGTATACCAGACCGCACAGGCGGTAAAAATCCCAATCATTGGAATGGGCGGAATCGAAACGGCTGAGGATGCAATTGAATTTATGCTGGCAGGTGCAAGCGCCATCGCAGTCGGAATGATGAACTTCCATGATCCGTATGCAACGATGTCTGTAATTGAAGGGATAGAAGCATATATGACAGAATATCATATAGCAGATATCAGAGAACTGATCGGTGCGGTGCAGGAATAAGAAATAAAGATTAAACAAAAAAGCAGCCCCGGGGCTTTGATCAGCGGAAGTAATCCGGTGACTGCCTTCGGGGCCGTGGTTCTTCGGGATTTACGCATCCCGGTATATTCAGGTTGGACCGTAATTAGCAGAGTCAGGTTGAAACACTTTCTGAATTGGAAGACTGAACGGGTAGACCTGCATCCTTTGCCAGCTTGTCAAAACCATCCATCACTGCCTGATAAGTTTTCTGGGAAATATCCGGAAGCTTATCGCCCCAGGTGTCTTCTGCCTGCGCATAACCTTTTTTAAAGGCATCGCGCATTTTTTCAATTTTGCTCGGATCGCCACCGGTCAGTGCGGATGCAAAATCCAGAATACGGGAGGATGTCTGGCTGACGCCCCAGTATCCGTCTTCTGAGATATCGGCCTGTGCCTGTGCCTGCGTCTGTGGATCAACGGTATAGCTTCCTTTTGCAAGAAACTGCCAGATATTATTGGCATCTCCGTAGGTTTTGGACTGCTTGCCAAGCATCTGCTGCACGAGATCTGTGAGCTGCTGCTGACGCTGCTCGAGATCAGCTTTCATTTTGGAAACAACATCTGTGTTAGAAGTGTACGTTTTCTTTTGTGTGGAAGCGGCAGCTGCAGTATCAGATTTTTCATATACGGCACCGCTTTCCTGCGTGGTCGTTGCTGCATTTTCAGTTGTTTTGTTTTTTGCTGTGTTTTCATAGGACGTATATGCAGTCGCAATGTTATTCGCAGCTGTAATTCCGTTTACGCTCATGGGAACTCCTTTTCCGTGCACTTAACTCCGGCACCTGGCATGAATAATCACCATTTCCTCTATACAGATATCGGATAATTCTGCAAAAAAGTTTATAGTAAAGTTTGTATTTCCGTGTAGAAATGTTTATACTATTGAATACAATATTAGGAATATAAGATAAATGAAGGGATCAGAATAGAATGAAAGTTACCCGAAAGGCATATGCCAAAATCAACCTGGGTCTGGACGTGACAGGAAAACGTGCAGACGGGTACCATATGGTACGTATGATCATGCAGACCGTCGATTTGCATGATGTGCTGTCTTTTTGCAAAAGAGAGGATGGACAGATCCGGATTACGACACAGTCGCAGGGAATTCCTACCGATCAGCATAACCTGATCTGGAAGGTATGTGCGCTTCTGATGGAACAATATAAAATAACAGACGGTGTTGACATCACACTGGAGAAAAATATTCCGGTTGCTGCCGGGATGGCAGGCGGAAGCACGGACGCAGCAGCGGCTTTTCTGGGAATGAATGAACTGTTTCATCTGGAACTTACCAGGCAGCAGATGTGTGAACTGGCAGTAAGGCTGGGGGCTGATATTCCCTATTGTATTATGGGAGGAACAGCGCTTTCAGAAGGAATCGGAGAGATTCTGACATCGCTTCCGGATATGCCGGATTGTCAGATTCTGATTGCAAAGCCTGCGATCGGCGTATCTACCAGGTGGGTCTACACGGAACTGGATAACAGTGAGATCAGTGTGCATCCGGATATAGACGGCATCCGGCAGGCAATTGAGCGGCAGGACCTGCAGGGAATACAGATGCGTCTTGGCAATGTACTGGAACCTGTTACAACAGCCAAGTATACGATTATCAGGCAGATTGAGAAACTGATGAAAGAGAACGGCGCCGGTGGTGCAATGATGAGCGGGAGCGGCCCTACTGTTTTTGGAATATATGATGACAGTGCAGCAGCGCAAAAGAGTTATGCTGTACTGAAAAAGAGCGGACTTTGCCCGGAGCTGTATTTGTCTGCACCAATCAATCCCGGGCAGTAAATGTTGGGAGGATAACTTGAAAGAAACTGTGAACGTGCATCTGATCGGAATTCATGCAAGGGAAGGAGAACGGTCAGAAAAAATTGTAACGCAGGCAACAGGCAGATATAAAGCAATTCCAGATGGCTGTGAGATCTGCTATACGGAACAGGCAGGAAAAGAGAAGGAACAGTTAAGCAGTACGGTCAGAATCTATGCAAATCGGCTGGAGATTATGCGAAGCGGTGCATATGGATCGGATATGATCTTCGAAGAAAATGTGATACATCATACAGATTACACAACGCCATATGGGACGATGGATATGGTCATCCGAACCTGCGGGCTGATGATTCTGCAGCAGGAGAGCGAAATACGTATTAATGCAGAATATGTGCTGGAACTGAACGGACAGGAAATATCGCAGGCGATTATTTCGATGGAAGTTACAGAACAGTGAAAAAAGGACTGTTGCGGATAGATTCTGCAACAGTCCTTTAAAATAGCAATTATTATTATTTGATCGGTTTTGCGCCTGCTTTTTCCTGCACAGCAGCAATTGCACGTGCAAAGAAGCCTTTTTTCTTTTCCTGTTTAACAAGCGGTTTTCCGCGAAGACCTTTCACTTCTGTTACGTAGATTCCACTGACTGTGGCCTTTACTTCTTTCTTTTCCGGAACAGAATCAAAGATTTTGGCATCGCATACCAGATTCATAACCTGGGAGCCGATCTTGACCTTGATAATCGGAAGCTTCGAGCGGCGCATGAGTTTTGGCGTGGAAGCCATAACCTGCGGCGGAAGACCTGCCTCGTTCAGTTTCATACGTTTCTTACTGATAATGAACATGGTGACCTGCTGTTTGGCAGCGTCCATCTGTTCCTGCTGCTCTGCGTTCTTTTTCTGATATCTCTTACCGAGGATTGTCAGCACGACGATCACTGCTACGACAATAACGGTAACTACAATAAAAACAATCCATCCTGTACTTATACTCAAAATGGCAACCTCCGTTCGCAAATCATAGATTATGATGCAAAGAACATTTTAACATCCTTTGTATTCTTAGGCAACTGATTTTACTGCATTAAACAAATAAAAGACTTTAAAGAAGGACAAAGGTATGGTAGTATTTAACTGTTATTTTTGCAGAAAAGATCGCAGGATCATGGAAAAGAGGGTTATATGAAAAAGAAATTGGCACTTTTGCTGGTACTGGCTATGGCCGGATCCAGTCTGGCAGGTTGCGGAGCCGCTAAGAACGCAGATAATTCCGCATCAAACGCATCCAGCGGAGCAACTTTGGGCGCTTCTGCAGGAGCAGATGCAGCAAATGCATCATCCGGTACGTCACTGATTGATACCTCCACTTTGAAGCTCGATGACACTTCCTATGTCAGCGGAATCAAGCTGGATGATTATGTGAAACTGGGAGAATATACAGGACTTGCAGTAACGGAAGCTTCACCAAAGGTTTCTGATGAACTTGTTGATATGTATATCAATTACTATTTCATGCAGGGTGCAGCAAAGACTAAAGTAACCGACAGAGCTGTTAAGGACGGAGATGTCGTTAACATTGATTATACAGGCAAACTGAAGGATACCGGCAAGGAATTTGATGGCGGATCAGCAAAAGGATATGATCTGACAATCGGTTCCAAGAGTTTTATTGATGGATTTGAAACAGGGCTGATCGGCAAGAAGATCGGAGATTCCGTAGACCTTGATCTGACTTTCCCGACAAGCTATTCTTCTGCTGACCTTGCAGGCAAGGAAGTTATCTTTACCGTTAAGATCAACAGCATTTCCGTAACACCTGAGCTGACGGATGATCTGGTTCCGAGTTTTGGTATCAGCGGCGTATCAACAGTAGATCAGCTGAAATCCTATATGCATGATTCACTTTTAAAGCAGCAGCAGTCTACCTATAACAGCGATGTTCAGAATCAAATTCTGAATGCAGCAGAAGCAAACTGTGTATTTCAGGCACCGCCGCAGGGCATGATCAATCGTTATATGATCGAGCTGAATAATTCACTGGAGAATCAGGCAGCATATTATACTGCGCAGGGTTCATCTGTAACACCGGAGATGATCTTACAGCAGTCCATGTCCAATGCCAGCTATTCGGGTGATATGAACGGATATCTCCAGGAGGCAGCGACAAGACAGTGCAAGGCAATCATTATGCTGAGCGCAATTGCAGCAAAAGAAGGCATTAAGGTAGATGACGCGGAAGTAAGTTCTGAAGCATCTTCTGCAATGTCCAATAACGGTTATTCCTCCATGGATGCTTATTCCAAGAGTGTGGGAATCGATATGAACCAGGTTATCAAAGAAGAAGCACTTGCTACAAAGGTGCTCGATTTCCTGACAGAAAAAGCAAATATTTCTGAACCTGCAAGCACGGCATCTTCCGCAAGCACTGCTGACAGTAAGACGACAGCATCCGGCAGCACAGCTTCAGAAAGTTCTGCACAGAGCGATGCTGCATCAACAGCGAAAGACTGAAAAAGAAAAATGTCTAAATAGAGAGGACAGACGAGATGGAACTGACAGATATCAAATTAATATTTCAGGATCTGAGTAAGTATGAAGGCAAAAAGGTAACAGTAGGAGGCTGGATCAGAAGTATCCGCGATTCCAAGGCGATCGGGTTTATCGTATTAAATGACGGTACCTGCTTTAATCCGCTGCAGATCGTATATACCGATCAGCTGAATAATTTTGCCGAAATCAGCAAACTGAATGTCGGTTCCGCTATTGTTGCAACCGGTACGATTGTTGCGACACCGGATGCCAAACAGGAATTTGAGATGCAGGCAGATGAAATTGCGGTTGAGGGTACTTCCACAGCAGATTTTCCGCTTCAGAAGAAGCGTCATTCCATGGAATTTCTCAGAACCATTCCGCACCTCAGAGCCAGAACCAATACCTTTGAGGCAGTATTCCGTGTCCGTTCTCTTGCGGCATATGCGATCCATATGTTTTTCCAGGAAAGAGGTTTTGTATATGTACATACACCCCTGGTTACTGCAAGTGACTGTGAAGGCGCAGGTGAAATGTTTCAGGTAACGACTCTGGATGTGAACAATGCACCGCAAAAAGAGGATGGCAGTGTAGATTACAGCCAGGACTTTTTTGGCAAGCAGACCTTCTTGACCGTAAGCGGACAGCTGAACGTGGAGACCTATGCATTTGCATTTAAGAATGTATATACCTTCGGACCTACCTTCCGCGCAGAGAATTCCAATACAACAAGGCATGCAGCAGAGTTCTGGATGATCGAGCCCGAGCTGTGCTTTGCAGATCTCAAGGATGACTGCGATACGGCAGAAGCTATGCTGAAGTTCGTGATCCGTTATGTACTGGAGAATGCACCGGAAGAAATGAAGTTCTTCAACGAATTTGTGGACAAGGGACTCCTGGAGCGCCTAAACAACGTTGCAAATTCTGATTTCGGACGTATTACCTATACAGATGCAGTAAAGCTTCTGGAAGAGCACAATGATGTATTTGATTATAAGGTATTCTGGGGATGTGATCTGCAGACTGAGCATGAGAGATATCTGACAGAACAGATTTTCAAAAAGCCTGTATTCGTTACAGATTATCCAAAGGAAATCAAGGCATTCTACATGAAGCTCAATCCGGACGGCAAGACAGTTGCAGCAGCGGATTGTCTGGTACCCGGTATCGGAGAGATCATCGGCGGCAGCCAGAGAGAGGATAATCTCGAACTTCTGGAAAAGCGCATGGATGAGCTGAATATGAATAAAGAGTCCTATCAGTTCTATCTGGATCTGCGTCGTTACGGATCTGTCCGTCATGCAGGATTCGGCCTCGGATTCGAGCGCTGCGTCATGTATCTGACGGGTATGGGCAACATCCGTGATGTGGTTCCGTTCCCGAGAACGGTCGGAAATTGCGAACTGTAATGAAAATGATCAGGTTGGGGCGAGGATGAAGAAAAGATTTACAGCAGTATTATGCATCTTCATAGCGATGACAATGACAATGCTAGTGGCAGACCCGGTATGGGCTGCCACTAGTTCTGATTTAGAGAAGCAGAAACAGCAGATGCAGCAGCA
>JAGOGF010000083.1 GCA_017996845.1 Butyrivibrio sp. | reverse complement strand
TTTCCGGTGCACTTGGGCCGATTAATTCACAGTTGGGCAATTTAAGTTATGTGCTGTGTGCAATTGTCGGAGGAGCACTTGCACTGAATCAGTTTGCAGGGTTTACGGTCGGAGCACTTGCCAGCTTTCTGACATTTAATAAGAATTTCAGTATGCCGATCAATCAGGTATCCATGCAGTTTAACAGTGTAATTATGGCACTTGCCGGTGCAGAGCGTATTTTTGCACTATTGGATGAACAGTCAGAAGCAGATGACGGATATGTCACACTTGTAAATGCAAAAGATGTAAACGGGCAGCTGACAGAAACAGAGGAACATACGGGTCACTGGGCATGGAGACATTATCATGAAACAACAGCAGCAACCGAGTACAGGCTGATGCAGGGAGATGTAACATTTAATGATGTGGATTTCGGCTATTCAGATGACAAAATCGTACTGCATAATGTTGTCCTGCATGCATATCCGGGACAGAAAATTGCACTTGTCGGATCAACCGGTGCAGGCAAAACAACCATTACAAATCTGATCAACCGCTTTTATGATATTCAGGATGGTAAGATCAGATACGATGATATAAATATAAATAAAATATGCAAAGCAGATCTCAGAAGATCGCTTGGAATGGTATTGCAGGATACACATCTGTTTACGGGAACAGTAATGGAAAATATTCGTTATGGAAAACTGGATGCTACAGATGAAGAAGTTATGGCAGCGGCAAGACTTGCCAATGCAGATGGTTTCATTAGAAGACTTCCGGAAGGCTATGAAACGGAGCTGACAGGAGATGGAGCCAATCTGTCGCAGGGACAGAGGCAGCTTCTTGCAATTGCACGTGCTGCAATTGCTGATCCGCCGGTTCTGATTCTGGATGAGGCAACGAGTTCGATCGATACACGTACGGAAAAAATTGTGCAGGAAGGGATGGACAAACTGATGTCTGGAAGGACAACATTTGTCATCGCGCACAGACTTTCTACGGTTCGAAACAGCGACTGCATCATTGTTCTGGAGCAGGGAAGAATTGTGGAGCAGGGTACGCATGATGAGCTGATTGCCAGGAAACAGCGCTATTATCAGCTTTATACGGGGAATAAGGTGATTTCTGCATGAATAAATTAATCTATTTGGATCATGCAGCAACAACTGCGTGCGATCCAAAAGTAGTGGAAGCGATGCTTCCCTGGTTTTCTGAACAGTATGGCAATCCCAGCACGATGTACCATATCGGTGCATCGGCACAAAGCGCAGTTCGTCATGCGAAAGAACAGATTGCAGCAACGCTTGGATGTGGGTATGAAGAAATATTTTTTACATGCGGCGGAACAGAATCGGATAACTGGGCTATAAAGGGAATTGCGCAGGCCTATGCAGATAAGGGAAAACATATTATTACAACCGGAATTGAACACCCGGCTGTATTGAATACCTGTAAATATCTTGCAGGACTGGGGTATGAGATTACTTATCTGAATGTTGACCGGGAAGGATTTGTCAGCCTGCAGGAAGTTGAGCGCGCGATCAGACCGGATACCATACTGATTTCTGTTATGTATGCAAATAATGAAATCGGGACTATCGAGCAGATTCAGGAGATCGGAGAAATTGCGCATCGACATGGTATTCTATTTCATACTGATGCAGTGCAGGCATATGGTCAGATCCCCATTTCCGTACAGGAAGACAATATTGATCTGTTAAGTGCAAGCGGGCATAAGTTCTATGGACCAAAGGGAATCGGATTTCTTTATGTCAGAAAAGGTGTTCAGATCTGCCAGTTTATGCATGGCGGTCAGCAGGAGAGAGGAAGACGGGCAGGGACAGAGAATGTACCTGGAATAGTCGGAATTGGAATGGCTGCAGAACTGGCTGCGGATACGCTCAGCATACGTATGGAATCGGAAAGAAAATTGCAAAAATATCTTGCCCGTAATATAATGGATAATATCTCAGATATAACATGGAATGGACCGGAACCCGGCAGTGGGAGTCGTCTTCCGGGTAATATAAATCTGCGCTTTACTGGCATGCCGGCAGAGACGACAATGATTATGCTGGATATGCAGGGAATCTGTGTTTCGGCAGGGTCGGCATGTGCATCCGGGTCGGTGGATCCTTCCCATGTGCTTATGGCAATTGGCTGTTCGGAAAAAGAGGCGGAGTGCTCCCTGCGATTCAGTCTGGGAAAAGAAAATACAACCAATGAAATGGATTATGTTACAAAGGCGCTCTGGGAGGCAGCAGACAGAATTCGCAACTGAAGAGACTGCATGCATGGAGGAACAGGTATGAAAGAAAAAGTGTTGCGTTATGATCTCGCTTTTTCGAAGGGGAAACAAATCGGCATGGAGCTGTATGAAGACAGGATCAAGTGCCGGGCAACTGAAGAAAAAGCAATTGAGATAACGTATCGCGACATGGTATCCTGTAAGCGATATATCCGTGAATTATATATTATCAGCAAGGAAATTTCGGATGGAGTTTATGGAAACCGTTATATATCTTTCCTGTTTGAAACCAAGGAAATAGCAACATTTTATTATCAGTTTATATATAAAAGAGTATCCGAAGCAACGCAGTTGGAAGAATCGGACGAAGATACAGGGATGCTTGGCAAACCGGCATTTACCTTCGCAAGTACGATTGGTCTGACG
Organism: Butyrivibrio sp.; assembly: GCA_017996845.1. The sequence goes on along the minus strand of JAGOGF010000083.1, from coordinate 8,594 downwards.
GAAGGAATCATGCGGGTTTATAATGACAGTATAGTATACTCTGGGAATATAAGGGATGGGGAGTTGAAGGTATATTATACGGAGCTGCAGGATGTGATAAAAAGTTTTGGGTGTATCAGGATACTGCTTAAAAATGGCAGAAATTTAAGCTTTCAGGTACCCAAAGTACTTTTTCAATCCGTAATGACTTATCTGCAGGAACATGTCAGGGCAGTAGAAGAACAAATATAAAAGCAAGATCATTAAAAATTCGTATCAGTCAGAACAGTGAGTCTGACGGATACGAATTTTTTTGTAAAAAATAATGGATTTACAGAATGAAGTGCATGATGTTCGTTTCTATTTAGTGATAACGGCGGATTTGGGAACATTAAGACTGTTGTCATAATTCAGCCTGCTGTCATCGGTTATAATCTGCCAGCTGGAAATATGATAGAGAGCAGCGTTTGCCTGATTCGGATATATAACCTCCATAACGACGTGCAGGGACTGAACATCAGAAATTGGAAAGTCAGAAGAAAGCGTACTTCCTCCGGTCAGATCAAAATAGGAAGAAGAGTCTTTGCTTTGCAGATATGCCTGATGCAGTTTTGCGTCAGAAGAGGCAACAAAGGCTTCTGCTTTGGATGCAGCTTGATAATAGGCAGTTGTATGATCAGCAAGTTTTTTGCTCAGACGGTAATCTGCATTGGCATTTGCAAGAGAAAGTGTGGCAAAGCAAACCAGGCAAAGTGTCATAAAGATTAAAAGAATGGAGGATGTGCCAACCGGCATGCTGTATTTCATCTTATGTTTCATTGACTTTCTCCTCTCATATAATGGTCAGTTGTAAGCGTATAGATTACATTCTGCGTTGTATCCGGGAGGCTTGTCGTATAGATGCTGTGATTCTGTATTGAAAGAATGAAAACAGAAGAGACTATTGCAGTAGAATCAGCAGGGGTATTGCAGGAAAAAACACGGGAAGCAGATTCGGACGCAGCTGTCAGTACAACTTCATAGGCCGCATTCTGGATACCTGCAATATGATCAGTCGGATAACAGATGGGATTCCAGTTTTTATCCAGAAAGATGAGAAGAGTGCCTTTTTGCGGAGTCTCTTCATTTACCAGAACGCAGTAATCCGGATAAAGAGCAGCCAGATCATTCAGGCTGCCGTTACAGCCGGTATAGGCTTCGCTGCAGTTCTGAGCCCACATAACTGCATTTGTAAGAGCAACAGAGTGCTGGGCTGTAACATGTGCATTGACAAATAACTTTACACATACGGCACCGGTAATGGAAAAGAAAAGAATTGAAATAATCAGCTCCATCAAAAACAATGAGGTTTTGGAATTGGATTCACGGTTCATTGATTTGCGGCTCCTTCTGAAAGATAAATGGATATATTCGAGTTATCAGGTTCTGTAATTGTAATGCAGTATAACCTGTCTGAAATCCGGTTTATATTGAAATCCTTTACCGGAATGATCGGCTGTCCGGATTCGGCAGGGAGAGATGATCCTGTTCGGGTAAGAAGTTCTGTCAGGTTTCCGTTATACTGATACAGATAGGTGGTATACGAAACATCATTTATTTCCTGGAAAAGTAAAAGAGCAGGAGACTGACCGATTGATCCGATCTGCAAGTCTCCGGTGGCATCGGCCTGACGTATTTTTTCAGTAATATAAGCATATGAGGTCCTTGTTTCATAATTTTTTTCCATCAGACTGACATTACGCTGGTAAACACTTGCACCGAGTGCAATCAGCATGACTGCCATGAATGCAAATAAGAAAAGCAGCGCAATTACAAACAGGAAATCAATGGTATGTCGATTTTCACTTCGATTATTCATGGCTGCTCCTCATAAAATTTATTACTTTTGTGATTCTTTGATATTGATAATCGTTACATCAGGATACAGATTTGATCCAATGGGCTGATAGTCAACATAAAACAGTGCTGAATCATAGGTAAGACCATAATGCTGCTGCAGATACGTAAGACTGGGTGGATAAATACCTTCTACGGCATAGCACTGCGCAATATCCCGATTCAAAGCATTTGTAAGACTTTCCTGCTGTCGTTTTAATGTGTCCTGACCCAGATTTCCAAGTGCATAGGTAAAAAGAAATATGATCAGAACAGATGCTCCGGTATATAAACAGATGGATAATTTGCGGATGGTCATATGATGTTTTGAAAAACGGTTTTTTATGATAATCAATTGTTTGCCTCACTGTAAAAAAAGTCAGCCGATGTTGGACATGATACCCATCAGGGGAAGAATGACGGATAAAAGGATCATGCCGGCAATCAGTGACAGGAGAATGACAAGAGTTGGCTCAAGAATAGCAATAACGGTGTAGATTCTGCGGTCGGTTTCTTTTTCATAATGATCTGCAATCTGCTTCATGACGATATCCATGGAACCTGAGCGAAAGCCGACAAGTACCATTCTGGAATAAAACTGATTGAAGATTTCTGATTTTTGAAGTGCTTCCGGAAAACTGTCTCCATCCAGAATCATTTTTTTGCAGGTGGTAATTTTCATTGATACAGTAGGATTTTCAACAAGTTTTTTGACAAGATCAAGACTTTGGAAAGTATCTATTCCGCTCGACAGTGTAAGTGCCATACCACTTGCAAACCTTCCGGCAGCAATGTCCTGATAAAGTCTTCGGGAGGGACCAAAACTGCCTGCAAGTCTGAGAAAAATATGGTGTCCTTTATCAGTTCCGGTAAAGAAAAGAAAAAATAAAGCAATGCAGATTAAAACAAGTACCAGAACGAAAGATCCTTCATTCAAGTGTGTACCAAGTGTCAGAAGGGATTGCGAAAAAGCGTTCATCCCGGTCCCCAACTGAGAGAATACCTGTGAAACGATAGGAAGTACTTTGGTGATCAGAACCAGAATAACAACAAACATCATTGCAATCATGATGAGCGGATAGCTGACAGCACTGCGCAGACTGTCCCGTATATTGTCTTCTCTTTCATAATATTCCGAGAGTGCATCGAGAACACAGTCAAGCGTACCTGATTCTTCTCCGATTGTGATCATATGAACAACATAGGGAGGAAAAACGTCTGACATCTGAACCGCCATATGAAATTTTTCTCCGCCCTGTAGAACCTGTCGGATTTTTACAAGTATGATGCGTCCGTTTGAATCAGAAGTGTCAAGCAAAAGAATATCAATCCCTTCCGATGGGGCAATGCCGGATTTGATCAGCATGGACATTTGTCTGCAGAATATGGATATTTCATGATTGGATAACGTTTTCTGCGTTCTTTTCATAAAGGAAAATCTCCTCGTCTCAATAGATATATTTCAATCTGTAATTGGAGCTGTTATTCAGAAATGATTTCAGTTCTTTTTCGCTTGTTGTGGATGCAAAGGTAGGATCCATAAGTGACCAGTCTTTTCCGTCAAATTGTATGATACCGTTTACCCATCCGATATCAGTGATATAGGTACTGATCCAGGCGTGATAGGCAGTACCGGCATATCCGACCTCCATGCGGGTAGGTATCCGCTGAGATCGGAGCATTGCCGTCATGAGGGCGGCATAGTCAAGACAGATCCCCTTTCTGGTGTGAAGAACTTCATCGACATTCGGAATGTAGCCGCTTTTGACGTTTTCTGCTTCATCATAATCATAAGTGATATTTGATATAATATAATCATATACATTTGTAACAACATCGAGATCAGAATCAGCAGAGTAGGCCAGTTCGGAAGCTTTTGCAACAGCCTGGCAGGAGGCATTGAATGTGACATACTGATTCGGATAAAGAAATGGAAGAAACTGATCTGCCATAGTTACAGTTATTGCCTGTGAAAATGCGGTAGCATACTGATTTGCGGAAATATTTTCATATACATTAATCAGATACTGACCATCCCCTGCGGAAAGAGGAAATACTTCATTGACACCGCCGTTTCCTGTTTTCAGATTATACGTATAAGTGACCTGATCCTGTCCCATAATCTGCAGTTTCACTTTGTCGTTTTTGCCGGTATATCGGACAATAATATATCCCTGCGGGGAATTCGAGGCATCAATGACAGCAGCATCATTTTGATATACTGCAGTCGTCCCGGTAGCGGGAGAGAGGCATACAGGTGTGTTATCCCGTGTTCCACGTACAACGGATAATGCAGACCCGGGAGTAGGCGTGTCATTAATATGATTTGTATTTTTTACAGCATCATGACCACATCCATTCAGGCAGATGAGAGTAAATACCACAATGGATAGGAGAATGCCTGTTTTATTTTTTATTTTTTTTCTGATCATATTATTTTGCATATTTTCCCTAAGGAGTCAGGAGCAGGTGCAGAGCCTGTCCATTGGTGTCGTAAATAAAAAGATTGGATTCTTCTGAAGGATAGGAAAACTGAATGGTATCCTTTTGAAAAGAAATTGCAGCAAAACGTTTTCCGGAATTTGTTTCCATATATGTTCGGCTTAAATCAATATTTTGATCAGATAACCTGATATACAGATAATCATCGGCTTCAAAACTTCCAACCAGCGTAATTGTTCCACCGGATGCTGAGATTGTTTCAAGAGGCAGACCGTGCGGAATAAAGGCAAGTGGGCTCAGCAGACATAGAATCAGAGCAAAAGCTGACAGAATGATTGCATGGATATAAGGGGCATGGGACATTTTCCTATTCTGGAGAAGCTTTTCAACGGAAAGCGTATTTGCAGGCTTATTACAGGCAGAAAATACATTCTGAAGTGTTTGGTCTGCAGTGTTCGTGTCCATTTTATATCTTTTTTTGCGGAAAAAGTTCATAATGATCCTCGATTTCATGTATTCAAAAGCTGTCTGAGATGCTTCTGCGCACTTGTAAGATAACGCTTGACAGAACTTAGTGATATTGACATTGCATCAGCAATGCTTTGTAATTTCATATCATTAAAATAATGCATGATGATAATCTGCTGTTCATTAAAAGGAAGGCTTTCAATTGCGGTTTTAAGCTGTTCAGATTCAGCCTTGATGCAGGCTGCATTTTCGGGACACATATCGGCATGACATTCTTCCTGCAGAAAAACCAAAGCTTCATTGGTTATATCAAAGGTTTCGTTACGATTTTTATTCTGCTTAAAACTGATATCATAACATACATGAAAACAAATCTGATTTAACCAGGCAATAAATAGAGCCGGGTCATTCAGCTTTTTTATATTTTGCAGAGCCGAAATATAGATTTCCTGTACGGCATCCTGGGCAAGATAGGAGTCCTGCAGATAATGATGACAGTAGTTGTATACTTTATTATAAGTAAGCGCATACAATTCTGCAAAAGCATCACTGGCATCGTTCCAGCAAGCCATAACTAGTTTGCTGATATAAGCATAATCGGGATCTTTCATACGAGATCGATGCTCTTTTCCTGGAATAAGGCATATGTTTTCGTAATAAATTCAAAAAAATGTTCAGCGTGCACATCCTGGTTCATCAGACAGGCATAACGGATATGAACGGGAGATTCAGAATTCAGAACATTATAATTCTGCAATCGCAGAATAAAGGAATCAAGAAAAGACTTTAACTTATCCGGCGTACATTGATCAATTACAAGAAGAAATTCATTTCCGCTGTTTCTTCCGACAAATCCATATTCATTTCCAACGGATTCAAGAATGATACAGAAATCAGAAATGATGCGGTCTCCGGTTTCATGTGTCTGTGTCTCATTGATTTCTTTCAAATTACTGATTGTCATAAGAATACAAGCGAGATCAGAAATTTTCTCCGGGGTATTGAACTGACTGAAAATCAAGTCACAGCTGTACCTGTTTGGAATGCCGGTCAAACGATCAAGGTAAGCAAGACGATTAAGGTCATGGTCAGTTTCAGCAAGCTTTTTCAAAGCAAGAAGATCCAAAAGTATGTGTGCAAACTCCGTAAGCAATGTAATCCAGAGCAGAACGCATAAGATTGTCAGTTTTGTATCTGAATAAATATATTCACGAAAGCTGCGATTCAGATATAAAATCAGAAAGCTTATGGAGGCTATTGTAAAAGTAACACATAAAAATGTAAGTTTATACAACCGGATATGATTAAAGCAGTTTCTTTTTGCGTTCATGAAAACCTCCAAATTCAAAACTGAGTTATATATAGCTTGACCCTATGTTATAATATATATTACTATACTTTAATTATGAATAAAAGCTGTATGCACATTTGACGAGGAATAAAAAATCTGATCGAAAAATATTTACTGAAGGCTATGGTAGAGAAATCATTATCTCTTGCGGGAATGCATGGTGTTGGAAGCAAACCTGGACATTCATTTTTGATTACTGGTATTATTGGATTTATGGTAGGGATCGAAATATGGACGCTTTGCCATTATCCGGAAAAATGCTGAGATATTGGATATCAGCCGGGAGAGATTGGAAATGGGAACAGCAAAGAAATAACAGATAGGCATTGGTTTAGTCTGAAGTGCATATAAATGGAGAAAAAATGGCTGAGAAAGTTGTTGTGGGCATGTCAGGAGGAGTAGATTCTTCCGTGGCTGCCTATTTACTAAAAAAACAGGGATATGACGTGATTGGCGTGACAATGCAGATCTGGCAGGCAGAGGATGCAGACGTGGTCTCACGGGCAAACGGGTGCTGCGGAATATCTGCGGTAGATGACGCAAGACGCGTTGCCGAGCGTCTGGATATTCCATATTATGTAATGAATTTCAGAAAAGAATTTCAGAAGAATGTGATAGATTATTTTACACAGGAATATCTGCATGGACGTACGCCGAATCCGTGTATTGCATGCAACAGATATGTAAAATGGGAATCTTTGCTGGAAAGAAGTCTTTCTATTGGCGCTGATTATATTGCAACAGGACATTATGCCAGAATCGAACAGCTTGCCAATGGCAGATATGCTGTCAGAGCGTCAGTTACTGCAGCCAAGGATCAAACTTACGCATTATATAATCTGACGCAGGAGCAGCTGCGTCATACGCTGATGCCCATTGGCGAATATGAAAAGGCCCATGTGCGTGAGATTGCCCAGGAAGCAGGACTTCCGGTTGCACACAAACCGGATTCGCAGGAAATCTGTTTCATTAATGATAATGATTATGCGGGATTTATTGACAGAGAAACAAATGGAAATGTACCGGGAGCCGGTAATTTTGTTACAAAAGAGGGGATTATTCTGGGGAGACACGAAGGCATTACGCATTATACGGTCGGACAGAGAAAAGGCCTTGGACTTGCTATGGGACATCCCGTTTTTGTAACAGAGATCAGACCGGAAACAAATGAAGTGGTAATTGGAGAAAATGGGGATGTATTTGGAACGGAACTGAATTGTGACCGTCTTAATTTTATGGCTGTTCCAGATATATCAGAGCCGGTTCAGGTGCTTGCCAAAATCAGATATTCTCATAAAGGGGCACCTGCCGTAATCAAGAAGACAGGACCGGATTCCATACATGTGACATTTGAAGAACCTGTTCGGGCAATCACACCCGGACAGGCGGTGGTTTTTTACGTTGGAGAAGATATTCTGGGAGGCGGAACCATCTGCTTATAATCGGTGGAATGCAGGGATACGATTCTCAAAGGTGCAATAATTCGTGAAACCGAGAGAGGTTACGATATCTTTTAACTGTCCAAAGCATCGTGCAATGTTCTCTGGACTGTGTGCATCGGAACCAAATGTGAGAATCTCACCTCCGAGTTCATGGTATCTGCGCAGGATATCCGTACAGGGATTTGGTTCAGGCAGACCGCTGTAAAGTGCTTTGGAATTGATATCCAGTCCCTTTCCTGCGGAAATAAGCCGCCGCAGAATTTCATCGATCTGATCCAGATATTTTATGGCAGAATAGGGCTCTGCATTTTTCGGGAGATACCTTGCAATATAGTCCAGATGTCCATATACATCATAATCATTGAAGGTAATAATGTTTTCAAGTGTGCATGCAAAAAACTCTCGAATGGCAGTCTCTGTACTCCGGTTCTGATAATACGCGGGGAAAAAGGGATCTGCATGATTGCATACATGTGTGGAGGCAATTACAAATTCAAAGGGATATGATTTGATATACTGACTGTTTCTGTCGGCAATCTGCGGCTGCAGTCCGAGCTCAATTCCGAAATGAAGATTGATTCTGTCCGAGTAAAGAATCTGACATTTTCTGAAATCGGAAATATAGCTGTCAGTATCCAGATGAAAAGTACCTGGTTCCAGAGGGGGAGAATATGGATAATCCAGATCCATATGTTCTGTAAAACACATTTGTTCAAGTCCCAGTGCGATTCCCTTTTCAATCATTTCATACATAGGAGCATCAGAGTCCCCTGAATGGCAGGAGTGCATATGATAATCTGCTGGTAAAGCCATATATATACCTTCTTTTCTATAATAATATCAGACGGAAAAAATCTGCTTCAGATATCTTAACATAGTTTTTTACAGAATGTTCTTGAATTTTAAGATAAAGTTCGATAGAATAGGAGTTGCTGATAAAATTTTGTCAATCAAGATAAAGTAACAGCAACCTAATTATATTCTTAAAAAATCATTTTAGGAGGAACTTAAAATGGCAGTAAAAGTAGCAATCAATG
>JAGOGF010000219.1 GCA_017996845.1 Butyrivibrio sp. | reverse complement strand
ACACGCATGGTCTTCCGGTTGAGCTGGAAGTTGAGAAAAAGCTGGGACTGGATGGTAAGGATCAGATTGAGAAATACGGAATGGAACCTTTCATCAAGGAATGTAAGGAAAGTGTCTGGAAATATAAGGGCATGTGGGAGGATTTTTCCGGTACGGTTGGTTTCTGGGCTGATATGGAACATCCCTATGTGACGTATGATGACAATTTCATTGAGTCAGAATGGTGGGCACTGAAGACCATCTGGGATAAAAACCTTCTTTATAAAGGCTTTAAGGTAGTTCCTTACTGTCCCCGCTGCGGAACACCGCTTTCTTCTCATGAGGTTGCACAGGGTTATAAGACAGTCAAGGAAAGATCTGCCATGGTTCGCTTTAAATGTAAGGATGAAGATGCGTATTTCCTTGCATGGACGACAACGCCGTGGACACTTCCTTCCAACGTGGCACTTTGCGTGAATCCGGAAGAAACCTATGCAAAGGTCAAGGCTGCTGACGGATATACTTACTATCTGGCTCAGGCACTTCTGGATACGGTACTGGGCAGACTGGCAAAAGATGATCAGCCGGCATACGAAGTACTGGAGACCATGAAAGGGCAGGAACTGGAATACAGGGAGTATGAACCGCTTTATGCATGCTCTGTTCCGATTGTTGAAAAGCAGCACAAGAAAGCCTATTTTGTAGAATGTGATGATTATGTAACCATGACGGATGGTACCGGTATCGTACATGAAGCACCTGCATTTGGTGAAGATGATGCGCGTGTAGGACGTAAATACGATATGCCGTTTGTACAGCTTGTGGATGAAAAAGGTGACATGAAACCGGAAACTCCTTTTGGCGGTGTTTTTGTCAAAAAGGCAGATCCGCTTGTATTGGAAGATCTGGAAAAACGGGGACTTTTATTTGCAGCACCTAAATTCGAGCATGATTATCCGCACTGCTGGAGATGTGGAACGCCTCTGATCTATTATGCACGTTCTTCCTGGTTCATCAAAATGACGGCGGTAAAAGAGGATCTGATCAATAATAATAAGCAGATCAACTGGATTCCAAAGGCAATCGGAGAAGGCCGTTTTGGAGACTGGCTTGAAAATGTACAGGATTGGGGAATTTCCCGTAACCGTTATTGGGGAACTCCGCTTAATATCTGGGAATGTGATGACTGCGGACATCAGCTTTCTGTTGGCAGCAGAGAAGAACTGAAGGCCCTTTCGGGAGAAGAGAGTGCCCTGACAGTTGAACTGCACAGGCCATATATTGATCAGTTTGAGATCAAATGTCCCAAGTGCGGTAAAGTCATGCACCGTGTACCGGAAGTAATCGACTGCTGGTTTGATTCCGGGGCTATGCCATATGCACAGCATCATTATCCATTTGAGAACAGGGATCTGTTTGAACAGCAGTTTCCGGCTTCCTTTATTTCGGAAGCGGTCGATCAGACCAGAGGATGGTTCTATTCGCTTCTGGCAGAGTCAACCCTGCTATTTAACAAGCCTTGCTATAAAAATGTAATTGTTCTGGGACTGGTGCAGGATGAAAACGGGCAGAAGATGAGTAAGTCCAAGGGAAATGCGGTAGACCCGTTTGATGCACTGCAGTCATATGGTGCGGATGCGATCCGCTGGTATTTCTATACGAATTCTGCGCCATGGCTGCCAAGCCGCTTTTATGGAAAGGCAGTACAGGAAGGGCAGCGTAAGTTCCTTGGAACCCTCTGGAATACCTATGCATTTTTCGTATTGTATGCCAATATTGACGGCTTTGATGCATCCAGATATACGCTGGAGCAGGATAAGCTGACTGTTATGGATAAATGGCTCCTGTCCAAGATGAATTCGATGATTACAGAGGTTGATAATGATCTGGATCAGTACCGCATTCCGGAAGCCGGAAAAGCACTGGATTCCTTTGTGGATGAACTCAGCAACTGGTATGTCCGCCGCAGCAGAGAACGTTTCTGGGCAAAGGGAGTGGAGCAGGATAAGATTTCTGCCTACATGACCCTGTATACAGCACTTGTGAATGTCTGCAAATGTGCTGCACCGATGATTCCGTTCATGACAGAAGAGATTTATCAGAACCTGGTTCGGACGAGTTTCCCGGATGCACCGGAAAGTATTCATCTGTGTGATTATCCGGTAGCGGACGCTTCTTATGTAGACAAGAAGCTCGAGCAGGATATGGAAGAGGTTCTGGACATTGTAGTTCTGGGACGTGCCTGCAGAAATGCTTCCAATATTAAGAACCGTCAGCCGATCGGCCAGATGTATGTGAAGGCGGAACAGACCGTCGGGGCATTCTATCAGGATATTATTGCAGATGAGCTGAATGTGAAAAAGGTCAACTTTACAGATGATGTGCGTGATTTCACAAGTTATACCTTCAAGCCGCAGCTGAAAACCGTTGGTCCGAAATATGGCAAAGTTCTTGGCGGTATCAAAGAGCATCTGTCTATACTGGATGGGAATGCTGCAATGGATGATCTCAATGCAAACGGGGTATTGCAGTTTGCAGTAAGCGGGACAACCGTAGAACTGACCAAAGAGGATCTGCTGATTGATGTGGCACAAAAGCCGGGCTTCATGTCAGAAGAAGATTATGGAATAACAGTTGTTCTTGATACAAACCTGTCACAGGAGCTTCTGAATGAAGGCTTCATGTATGAAGTAATCAGTAAGGTTCAGACAATGCGTAAGGATTCCGGGTTTGAAGTCATGGATCACATCAAAGTATCCATAAACGGCAATGCTAAGGTTGCAGCGGTCGTGCGGACAAATGAAACTGCCATTGCCACAAAGGTTCTGGCAAACGAGGTTGTTTATGACAGCAATGTCGCAAACTGCAAAGAATGGGATATCAATGGTGAGAATGTGATTATCGGTGTTGAAAAAATCTGAAAAAAGCTTTACAAATTTTCAGAAAGTGTGTTAGACTGAGCACTTGTTGCAACTGAATAAGAAATGAATGGTATCAATTAGAAACGACACATGTGTCCTCCCCGACGCTGATAACGAACAACACAGAAGAAAGGGAGGGCATTTTTATGCCAAAAACAAAACTGCAGAACATTATTTTTACACTGATCATGGCATTCGTTATGGTTTATGGAATGGTATGCTATAACATCGCGATTGAAAAGGGAGGAATGACGAACAGTATTTTCCTGATTGCTTTTCATGAAATGCCGATTATGTGGCCGATTGCGTTTATTCTGGAATTTTTTGTGGTAGAAAAACTTTCTAAAAAGCTTGCTTTTCGGATGGTATCACCAAAAGATAAACAGATTTTTATTTTGCTGGCAATTTCGTCCATGATCGTATGCCTGATGTGTCCGATTATGAGTTTTATCGCGACAATTCTTTTTGCACAGGCAGGAAATCAGGTAATGGCAGTATGGCTTCAGAAACTGGTACTCAATTTCCCGATGGCACTTTGCTGGCAGGTGTTTTTTGCCGGACCGGCGGTCAGAAACGTATTTCAACTGGGTGTCAGAC
>JAGOGF010000218.1 GCA_017996845.1 Butyrivibrio sp. | reverse complement strand
CCTTTACCATACTTCCGACAGCCAGCAGCAAAATGTCTTTTTCTTCATATATCGGTTCAGCCTTACCCATCTCAATCGGTGCACGGAATGTATCGAGTCCCGCATAGGCTTCCCCTCTTGGATACCGGATTGCAACCGGAGCACCAAAGTTCACCGCATATTTCAACATATCAGACAACTCCCATTTGTTTTTGGGTGCCATGATATGCATATTGGGCATACTGGACAGATAGGACAGATCGAATATTCCCTGATGCGTCTCCCCGTCACTTCCCACAAGTCCTGCACGATCTACGGCGAAAACCACCGGCAGATTCTGCAGGCATACATCCTCCAGAATCTGATCATATGCTCTTTGCAAAAAAGATGAATAAACCGCAAAAATCGGCTTCAGGCCGCCAAGTGCCAGTCCCGCTGCAAACGTAACGGCATGCTCTTCGGCGATTCCCGCATCAAAGAATCTGCCCGGATACATATTCCGAAAGCGTTTTAAGCCTGTTCCTTCTGCCATGGCTGCCGTAATTGCAACCACTTTTGGATCTCGTTCTCCCAGCTTACACATACAGGTTGAAAAAATATCCTGATAATTGGCTGTTGCCCTGTGATTACTGGGAATTCCGTTCTCGATTACAAACGGCTCGGTTCCGTGAAATCTTGCCGGATGCCTTTCTGCAGGTTCATACCCTTTACCCTTTTTGGTAAGAACATGGATCATCACTGCCTTTTTTACTTTCCGTGCTTCCCGAATCTCTCGTTCCAGTGCTTTGATATCATGTCCGTCTACCGGTCCCAGATAAGTGATTCCAAGATTCTCAAATAACATTCCGGGTACAAAGAGCTGTTTAAAACTGTTCTTGGCACGTCTGATATGATCAATCACTCTTGGCGCCCCAAGAAGCGAATTGTATACATCTTCCTTCAGATTCAGATACCCTTCTGCGGTTCTGACACTGTTGAGATATTTGGACATTCCCCCGATACTCTCCGAAATAGACATATTATTGTCATTGAGAATAATAATAAAATTCGTATCAAGCTTTGCCGCATTATTCAGCGCTTCATAAGCCAGTCCGCCGCTCAGTGAACCATCTCCGATCACGGATACGACAGTATATCTCTCACCTTCGAGGTCTCTGGCTTTCACCATTCCGAGTCCTGCAGAAATAGATGTGGAACTGTGTCCCGTATCAAAGGTATCACAGTCACTTTCTGTTCTTTTCGGAAATCCGCTCATCCCGCCGAACTGCCGCAGATGATCAAATTCTTCTTTTCTGCCGGTAAGAATCTTATGTGTATAACACTGATGACCCACATCCCAGATAATCTTGTCCTGCGGCAGGTTCAGAGCTCTGTGGAGTGCGATTGTCAGCTCTACTGTCCCGAGATTGGATGCCAGATGTCCACCCGTCACACTGATCTTTTCAATCAGAAACTCTCTGATTTCTTCTGCAAGACCATCCAGTTCAGAAGCAGGAATCTGCTTAATGTCATTTGTTTTTTCTATCTGATCCAATAGTTTTCCCATACTCTACCTTCACTCATCACTTCTCTCTGGAAATCAACCAGCGTATCAGCTGCACCAGAAAAACATCTTTTGCACTTAACTTCTCGGTCAACTGAACAGCTTCTTCCGAGAGCGTTCTGACATCCTGAATGGATTGCTCCATTCCGAATAAAGTCACATATGTCGTCTTATCATTTTTTTCATCTGATCCGATTGGTTTGCCAAGTTCTTCTGCAGATCCGATCACATCCAGAATGTCATCCTGAATCTGAAAGGCGATTCCGATATTATGTCCGATTGTCTCCAGATCTGCAACCTCTTCTGCAGAAGCACCGGCCAGAATAGCTCCGATCATCAGCGCACTTTCAATCATAGCCGCTGTCTTTTTTTCATGAATAAAAAGAAGTTCTGCTTTGGTCAGATTGTTTCTGCCTTCTGCCTCAATATCTGCACACTGTCCGCCAACCATACCGTAAATTCCGGCTTTTGTGCTGAGTATCTGCAGTGCCGCAATCAGTCTGTCCGGCATTTGCGTATCATATACAGTCATATCTCTGCACCAGGGAGCTGCGCGCAGTGCTGTTTCGAAAGCATAATTCAAAAGTCCGTCGCCTGCAAGCGTTGCCATGCCCGGTCCATACACCGCATGTGTTGTCTTCCGTCCCCTGCGGTATTCATCATTATCCATAGCAGGAAGGTCATCATGCACCAGCGAATAGGTATGAATCATTTCGATTGCAGCCATAAACGGCTCAATCCGCTGCCTGGGCGCTCCGCCAAACATAGAAAAAGCTTCCTGCATCAGTATCGGGCGAAGCCTTTTTCCGCCTGCCAAAACGCTGTAATTCATAGCTTCAATCACTGTTTTCTGATTTCCCTGCGCCTGCGGCAGAAATTCTGCGACTACTTTTTCCGCATATTGCGCGCGCTCCTGCAATTGTAAGTCAAACTCAGTATTTCCAGACATTTACTCAAAGTCCTCTGTTTTCCCGTCAGAAGAAATCTTCTGAACTTTTTTTTCTACCTGATCAATCGATTCATTACAGTATTTCAGAAGATCCATACCTTCCTGATAATACCGGAATGAATCCTCAAGTGATACATCTTCCTTTTCGAGTAATGCTATTTTCTTTTCTATTTCGCTAAAGGCTTCTTCAATACTCGGCTTTTTTTCTTCTTTTTTGGTTGCCATGCTTCTTCTCCATGCACTGTTTCTGTTCAGCTCGTCTCTGAACTGCCCGGTACCACTGTTGTTACGTCTGCATGTATCATTCCGTCTGACACTCTGATCCTGATCTGATCTCCTGCGCTGACTTTGTCAATGCTCCGGACGTTTCTACCCTGCTCATCCTCAACATAAGAATAACCGGTATTGAGGCGGTCGAGCGGAGATCGTCCTCTGATCCGTTCAATATCGATTGCAAGCCTGTGTCGATATGTGTCAATGATCTGCTCCATCCTGTTGCTTAAGCGATCTTCATAACCCAAAGCACGCATCTGTCTGTCGCGGATTCTTGCCGCCGGACTCAGCAGCGCAAGTTCTCTCTCCAATAAGGCCGTTTTTTGTTTTTTTCGGGTCAACCGATGTTCCATACTCTGTTGCAATGCTTCTGCAAAGTCTTTTCCCTTTTCCACAAACCGGTCATATTCATATACCGCAAGTTCCGCAGCAGCTGATGGTGTCGGTGCACGCATATCTGCCACATAATCCGCAATGGTTGTATCTGTTTCATGTCCTACTGCTGAAATGATCGGAATAGGGCAATTGAATATGGCTTCTGCCACTTCTTCTTCGTTGAACGCCCATAGATCTTCGATAGATCCGCCACCACGGCCGACAATGATCACATCAACGGCACGTTTTGTTAGAACCTCTATGCCTCTTACAATACTGGCAGCGGCCTGATCTCCCTGCACGATCGCAGGATATAGAATAATCTGTATATATGGATTTCTGCGGGTACTGATATTGATAATATCTCTGACCGCTGCACCCGTCGGTG
>JAGOGF010000217.1 GCA_017996845.1 Butyrivibrio sp. | reverse complement strand
AACTGACAATTACAAAAGGCAGAGGCTATGTCAGCTCAGACAAGAACAAAACACCAGACCTTCCGATTGGCGTAATTGCAATTGATTCCATTTATACTCCTGTTGAGAGAGTGAATGTAACCGTTGAAAATACACGTGTTGGACAGGTGACGGATTTTGATAAGCTGACCCTTGATGTACATACGAACGGTACCCTTGGACCTGATGAGGCGGTAAGCCTTGCGGCCAAGGTATTGAGTGAGCATCTTAGCCTGTTTATTGATCTTTCTGAAAATGCCAGAACTGCGGAAGTTATGGTAGAAAAAGAAGACGATGAAAAGGAAAAAGTTCTTGAAATGAGCATTGATGAACTGGAATTATCTGTTCGTTCATTCAATTGCCTTAAGAGAGCTGGTATCAATACTGTCGAAGAACTTACGAATAAGACACCGGATGATATGATGAAAGTACGTAATCTTGGCCGCAAGTCACTTGAAGAAGTGCTTGCCAAGCTAAAGGAACTGGGACTTTCACTTAGAACGGGTGAAGATACTATTTGATCATATGATTGATCCGTGGAAGGTAAATCCGATGTGTACGGAAGCGGATTCTCATGGATTAGGCACACGGCTGTAAGGCTGTGGAGACACACATTCCGTAAATAAGACCGATGAGCGTTCCGGGATGTGCCAATGCAGAGAGAACTCTGCAGTGAGAAAGGATTGTTATTATGGCAATGTATAGAAAACTTGGAAAAGCTTCCAAGCCAAGAAAAGCTTTATTGAGAAATCAGGTTACAAATCTTCTTTATAACGGAAAGATTGTAACAACAGAAGCAAGAGCAAAAGAAGTTAAAAAAATTGCTGAACATTTGATTGCGCTTGGTGTTAAAGAGAAAGACAATACTGAGAAGGTTACTGTTCAGGTTAAGAATGCACGTAAAGATGCAAACGGTAAGAGAGTTAAGGAAGTTGTAGATGGTAAGAAAGTTGTTGCTTATGATGTAACCGAGAAAGAAGTAACAAAGGATATGCCGTCCCGTCTTCATGCAAGAAGACAGATGTACAAGACTCTTTATACTGTAACTGAAGTTCCTACAGAACTGAAGGGCAAAAGAAAGAACACAAAGGTTGTTGATATTACAGATAAGATTTTTGATGAATATGCTCCTAAATATGCTACCCGTAAGGGTGGATATACCAGAATTGTAAAGATCGGTGCACGTAAAGGCGATGCTGCAATGATGGTAGTTCTTGAGCTTGTTTAATTAAAATAATTTTATTGTGTGTTTCATAAACAAAAGAGAGCATTTCAGTTAACAAATTTATGCCGACCACCAAATTGTTTGAATAAAATCATACATTTGGAGTTGCATCAAGATTGTTTTCTGACAGGCTCTTTTTTTTGTACCATATGAATCGTTGTATTCATTAAAAAAGAGAATAGATTAATAAATCTATTTTTCAAAATGTTGATAATCCTTTATAGAATTCCAATTCCCCCCCCAGATAAAGCCATACTTTGTAAAAAGCTTATATGCAAGATCCTGATCACTTATTTTATAGGCAAAGTTTTTGGTACGATCAATATAGTCTGTTGCAGTAGAAGGCGCAATTACGGATTTCCCTTTATTGTCATAAGTAACAGATGGATTATAAAGCGGATTAATATCTATGGCTAAGCCCAGTGCATGTTTGGATATTTTGGAACTTCTAGAAATGGTTCTGTAATTGAAACAGGAAGTGTTATCAGCTTCCATGGAAACTTCATCATCTCCAGCAAAATCATCAATCAGGCGGATGCTTTCAATCTGGTATCCACTGTCATACAACTGGCTGAAAATCTGCATCACATCGTCTGCGATTGCTTTGTTACATATCATTTCACCATCTTGCTTATTTCCGTCAAAGTCGATATACCGGATATGACAATAGCGCAGTGCTGTAAGTGAAACGGGACAGTCTTTCGGATAGGAGATACCCTGTATTCGGGCAAGAACACTTTGTGGAATATTTTCATAATAAAATCCATCACGATATGTATTTTTTTTATTGGAAATATCGGATGAAGCACTTTCTGCTGCTGATACAGTTGACCCGGAAATATTTGAAACAACAGAAGCGGAGTCATTTTCAGTTGTCTGCAAATGATTTGAAAGTTTTTTTTGCATAGAAGTATTTTCAGAAGAAGCAGGAGCATAGGCAAGAGAGGGATTTTTGCGCGCATAGTCAGAGAGCGTTTCACTGCCGTTGAGCAGGCGGGCTCCCACTGAACATCCAACAATAACAGCAAGAAGTAAAACAATTTCTTTCCAGTATTTCATGTAAAATAACCTTCGTTTTCGTAAGAATAGCTGATTTTTTTGTCCGGTAGGTGATGACCGAATATGATATAATTATAGCATTATAAGCTTTATATAGCATCTGAAAACGAAACATATATATGTGTTTACAGGAAAACATAAAAAGGAAGGGACACTGCTCTTCTTGTATTTGTGGGTGATTCCGAGTAAAATGAAATTCGAATTCTCACTTGAAAGGAAACAGGCATGAGCCGTAATGATATGCTTCGGACAGAAAATCTGACATTTGAATATATACGACGCGATGAGGAAGGCAATGTAGAAGGAATTACGACTGCGGTTGATCATGTGAATTTGGAAGTTCACAAAGGAGATTTCATAGCAATCCTGGGACATAATGGGTCCGGTAAATCTACCCTCGCCAAGCATTTTAATGCACTCTTATACCCGACAGAAGGAACAGTGTGGGTGGATGGTATGAATACTGCAGATGATGCCCATCTATGGGATATCAGACAAAATGCCGGTATGATCTTTCAGAATCCGGATAATCAGATTATAGGACAGCTTGTAGAAGAAGATGTTGGATTCGGACCGGAAAATATGGGAGTACCGACAGATGAGATCTGGCAGCGGGTAGAAGAGAGCCTGAAGGCTGTAGACATGTATGAATACAGAAAGTCTTCACCTAATCATCTATCCGGTGGTCAGAAGCAAAGGGTATCTATTGCAGGAGTAATCGCGATGCATCCCAAATGCATTATTATGGATGAACCGACTGCAATGCTTGATCCGAATGGCAGAAAAGATGTGATTCGGGCAGCAAAAGCACTCAATCAGGTTGAAAATATAACAATTATACTGATTACGCATTATATGGAAGAAGTTATAGATGCAGATTATGTTATTGTAATGGATCAGGGGCATATCGAGATGCAGGGTACACCGCGGGAAATTTTTTCACAGGTGGGCAGATTGAAAGAGCTCCGGCTGGATGTGCCGCAGGTTACACTCCTGGCGCATGAATTGCAGCAGAAGGGGCTGCCGATACCGGATGGGGTGTTGACGAGAAAAGAACTGGTAGATGTACTGACAAGACTTTATACAGAAAAGAATAAAATGGGGTAAACATGGCAATTATTCTTGATCATGTGAATTATATATACGATGCCGATACTGCAATGGCGCAGGCTGCGCTTTCAGATATCAATCTGAAAATTGAGGATGG
>JAGOGF010000216.1 GCA_017996845.1 Butyrivibrio sp. | reverse complement strand
CTTTTCCATTTTAATTCGATTTCTTCCATAAGTCCATCACTGTATTGCATATTTAAGCATTAATGTCATTTTATTCCGGTTTCCGGATGCTGTCCCGATATACTGCCGGCGACATTCCATACTGCTGTCGGAAGGCCCTGTAAAAAAAGCTGCTGTTGCTGTAACCGATCCGTTCCATGATCCCGTCTGTCGAAAGCGTCGTCGTATGCAGCATTCTGCCTGCCTCCCGCATTTTCCGCATTTTTAGCAGTTCCTTGAAATTCCTGCCGGTATTTTTTTTGAGGAGTCTGCTGAGATAATAGGTACTTTCCTGATGCTGCTCTGCAAATACAGCCAGCTGTGCGTCGCGGTAATGTATATCAATATAGCGGATCATTTCATAGACCAGGTTCTGCTGCGCAACGGCAGGACTGAGCGTCTGCGCCGTGGGTACAAAGCGCATCAGGTTCAGAAAGAGCAGTCCCATGGTTGCCATATTGATCGTATCCACTCCGCGTTTATGTCCTGCCAGTGTCCAGATCATATTCTCAATCAGGTTCTGTACCGGGAGAAGCCCCTTTGCGGCATAATGCAGATAACCGGGCATATCCATTCCGGAAAGTGACATCGTGATAAAATCCTTCAGGCTGCTCTCTTCCTGCATCAGACTCAGTGTCCCTGTAAAAAAATCCGGCAGAATAATGAAATTGACCGCAATGTCGTCACTTCCCGCCGGTAAGAGTTCCTGCGTCACATACTGGTTCAGGAGCAGAATATCACCCGCCTGCAAAACCACCTTTTCCGAATCGTTGATGATATGTGTTGTGCTGCCCTGCACCATATATACCATTTCCACATAATTGTGCGTATGACGGGGAAAATGAACAAACCTTGTATTGACCCTGATATCAATCAGCTGACCCGCCTGCAGCAGTTTGCCGGAATCGATCACTGCGGCTCCCTCAGCATTATAAATATTCATATCCACAGCGGACCGCCCATCCAGAATGGCCTGTTCCTCCGGTGTGATTTTCTTCAGAAAATCCAGTAGTTTCTGATTCAAATTCAGCCTCCCGTTTTTTATCTGCTCTTGCCGGTATGTTCTTTTGTGCTTTTTATCATAGCATTTGTCTTTCTGCAAATAAAGTCCCTATTTTGACATTCTGGCGACCTGTTTTTCTGCTGCTGCCTGTATTACGATGGTATTAACATATCACAATCGGGACGAACATCCAAAATCATAAAAAAAGAGGAACCGAAAATGAATTATTACCTTGCAATTGACATCGGTGCATCCGGCGGCCGCCATATTCTGGGGCACATGGAAAACGGTCTTCTGGTCACAGAAGAGATCTACCGTTTTGACAACGGTGCCATTAAAAAAGATGGTGAACTGCTCTGGGATACACAACATATTTTCACGGAGATCCTGAACGGTCTCAAAGCCTGCGCAGCGGCAAATAAAGTTCCTGTCAGCATGGGAATTGATACCTGGGGCGTCGATTATGTGCTGACAGATGCCAACGGGGAGAAAATCGGCAGGTCTTACTGCTACCGCGATGCGCGCACTGCCTGCATTGATCAGGAAGTCTACCGTCAGATCAGTGAAGAGGATCTTTACCTGCGAACCGGCATCCAGAAACAGATCTTCAATACCATATATCAGTTGGCTGCACTGCAGAGACAGTCTCTTTCTGATCTGGAACAGGCCAAACATTTCCTGATGATTCCGGATTATTTCCACTATCTGCTGACCGGGGAGTACTCCAATGAATACACCAACGCCTCTACGACACAGCTGGTCAGCCCTCTTACCAAAAACTGGGATTATGATCTCATCAAGAAGCTGGGATTTCCACCGCATATCTTCCATGACCTTAAGATGCCGGGCAGTTTCCTGGGAAAATTCACAGATGCGATCAGCAAAGAAGTCGGCTTTTGCTGCAATGTCGTCATCCCTGCAACACATGATACCGGTTCTGCAGTCATGGCTGTGCCGTGCGCAGATGAGAACAGTGCCTATATCAGTTCCGGCA
Organism: Butyrivibrio sp.; assembly: GCA_017996845.1. The sequence goes on along the minus strand of JAGOGF010000216.1, from coordinate 1,495 downwards.
CCTGGTCACTTATGGGAATTGAGACAAACGTACCTATTATCTCGCAGGACAGTCTGCATGCCAATTTCACAAATGAAGGCGGATATGATTACCGGTTCCGTTTTCTCAAAAACATTATGGGACTGTGGATGATCCAAAGTGTACGTCATGAAACAGGAGACCGTTACAGCTGGGAAGATCTGACTGAAATGGCACGCGCATCCATTACCTTTCCCTCCCGAGTGGAAGTCGATCACAGCTGCTTTCTGGCTCCCGAAAATATGACCGAGGAGATCCGTTCCTATTGCCGGGGCACCTTTCAGCCGGTTCCCAAATCGGTCGGAGAAACCGCTTCCGTCGTATACCAGTCTCTTGCCGGCGATTATGTCAGAACTGCGGATGAAATGGAACGTCTTACAGGTAAAAAGATCTCCACAATCTGCATCGTAGGCGGTGGTTCCAAGAGTCCTTTTCTGAACCGCCTGACCGCTATCAAAAGCGGCCGCAGGGTTCTGGCAGGTCCCGGCGAAGCAACTGCGATCGGCAATCTGACTGCGCAACTGTTGTCGGCTGGCATCTTTACAGATCTTATGTCAGCCAGAAAATGCATTTATGAAAGCTTTGGGGTGATGAACTATGAGCCGGATGAAAATTTATGATATGCAAGTGAACCATCTCAGCAATCCGCTGGGATTTAGGATGGAACGAACTGTTTTTTCCTGGAAGGTTACGGGTTCCGAAGGCAAAAAGCAGACAGCTGCAAGCATACAGATTGCCGCTGATGCAAATATGAAAAACCTGCTGGCAGATACCGGATTCCAGTCTGAAGCGGACAGCCTTGGCTGGCAGATCGATATCCCGCTCTCTCCCTGCACCCGCTATTTCTGGCAGGTAACCATACGCACCGATGCAGCAGAAGAAGTCTGCAGCGATGCAGCGTGGTTTGAAACCGCCAAAATGCAGGAGCCCTGGACGGGAAAATGGATCACCTGCAACAATCAGGAGAAGCGGCATCCTTTTTTTGAAAAAAAGGTTACACCTTCCAGACCTGTCAGACAGGCCAGACTGTATATCTGCGGACTTGGACTCTATGAAGCTTTCTATAATAAAGAACGGATCGGAACAGAATACCTGACTCCTTACAGCAATGACTATAACGAATGGGTACAATATCAGACCTTTGATGTAACACAGGAACTGCAGCAAAGCGGTATGTTGTCTGTACTGCTGGGAAACGGCTGGTATAAAGCACGCTTTGGTTTTGACGCACATAAGGATACCGGCTTCTACGGAAAAGAGTGGAAACTGATCGCCGACCTGCAAATCACCTATACAGACGGAACATCGGAAACCATCGGCACTGACGAATCCTGGTGCGTACGGCGCAGCAATATTACTTTTTCCAACCTGTACGATGGAGAAAAAAGGGATGATACCCTGCCGGAGCTTCCTTCTGAATCTGCTGCCTTCTGCGCTGCTCCAAACGGAATGCTGACCGCGCGTATGAGCCTTCCTG
>JAGOGF010000215.1 GCA_017996845.1 Butyrivibrio sp. | reverse complement strand
ACTAGAAAGGGGTATTTGATTATGTACGAAGACAACCAGGGTACAGATAATCAAAACAGTCAGGCAAATTATTCAGACAGCAATGGAAATGACCATACACCACAGAATAATGTGGGTTCAGATATGACGGGGCATACGGCCATGGATGACCAGCAGGCAGCAGCGGGAGAGACCAAAGGGTCAGCTGCAGCAGGAACTTCTTATGGCAGCAGTTCCTACAGCGGCTACAATTTTGGATCAGATGGCAGTACCAACAGTTATGGCAATTATGATTATCAAAAGGGAAATGATGCTTCCGGTAATTCTTCTTATGGTACAGGAAATGGTACTGCATATGGGAGTTATCAGTACAGCAACAGTTATCAGGGAATGCCCTATAGCGATCCAGGTAATAATGGAGGGAAGAAAAAAGGCAGGAATGGAATTGGCAAAAAAATTGCACTTTGCATTGCTTTTGGGTTGATATTCGGTGTTTGCTGTGGTTTTGGAATCTGGGCGGTTCAAAGAACGGCAGGACAGGGTTCTGCAAGTACAGAAATTTCCACGACCAGGGAAGTTGCCTCCGCAGGAGCAGAAACTGCAAATTCAGCGGCAGCAGCTTCTACGCAGGAAGAGCAGGTAAAGACAACTACAGGATCAGCTGATTCCACAGTAGTTACAGATGTAACACAGGTTGTTAAAAATGTGATGCCTGCAATTGTGGCAATTGATAATAATTATAAAGAATCGGTGCAGTCAATTTTCGGGCAGGTATCGGAAGAAGAAGCAACGGCTTCCGGATCTGGTATAATTATCGGAAAAAGTGACACAGAGCTTTTGATTGTAACGAATAATCATGTAGTAGAGGGTGCAGATTCTCTGAAGGTTCAGTTTATTGATGGAACGAAGGCAAGTGCAGATATCAAAGGTACGGATTCTGATATGGATCTGGCAGTCATAGCGGTTCAATTGAAAGGCCTTGACAGTAAAACACTTGGACAGATCGCTGTAGCTACGCTTGGTGATTCGGATGCACTTCAGGTAGGAGAACCGGCAATCGCAATCGGCAATGCACTTGGATATGGACAGTCAGTTACAACGGGTGTTATCAGTGCAATGAATCGTAAGATTGAGTTGGAAGACGGCTCAACCGGGACATTTATTCAGACAGATGCGGCTATTAATCCCGGCAATTCAGGTGGTGCGCTGCTGAACAGCAAGGGTGAAGTAATTGGTATTAATTCTAATAAAATTGGTGGATCAACGATAGAAGGAATGGGTTATGCAATCCCAATTTCATCAGCACAGCCGGATATTAATAAATTGATGAATGAAGAGACCAAGATTAAGGTAGCAGATGAAAAACGCGGCTATCTGGGTATCAGTGTTATGACGCCAACGGGTGTTGAAGGAGCTTATGTTGCAGAAGTAGGCAAAGAAAGTGCCGCTGAAAAAGGTGGTATGCAGGTCGGTGATATTGTAACGAAGCTTAATGATACAGAAATTACGTCAAGAGAAGATCTTGTAAATTCGCTTAAGTATTATGAAGCAGGAACAAAGGTATCTGTTACGGTACTGAGAAAAGGAGACAGCGGATACAAAGAGGAAACGCTTAATATCACCTTGGAAAGTGCGGCAGAAGCCAATGCTGGAAGCAGCCAGGGATCAAGTCAGGATGATCAGAATTCACAGGGACAGCAGCAGATGCCGGGGCAGGACGGACAAAATGGTCAGGGCAGTCAGGGAAGCCAGGGAATGGATCCGTTCTCTCAATATGGATTTTGACAATTCGGAATTGTAATAATAATGGAGATGTGACGCCGGTAAGAAAGTTTTTATACTTTCTTACCGGCGTTTACAGTTTCTTACCGTTCTTTAGAGTTTGTTTACTTGTCCCATGCCAGTGATAGGCATATAATCTGTTTTAGGGTTACCATACGAAACGCGCAGAGCTTTGGAAAGGTGTACAGTTGTATGAATGATGAAAATAATAAGAGCGATGATCAGAATAAAAATGAATATGATTTCAGAGAAGTGAATGAGGATGGTTCAAAGCGCAGTGATCTGATGCCGAAGGAAGAGAATCCGGAGGAAGAAACAGAGAACACCGAAAAATCAAAAGAAAAACAGAGCATGGAAAAATCAGACAATGAGGATACATATGAGGATGTATGCTTTATCTGCAGAAGACCGGAAAGCAAAGCAGGTAAAATGTATAAACTCCCTAATAATATCTGCATTTGTGAGGACTGTATGCATAAAACAATGGATACGGTCAGCCAGTTTGATTATCAGAATATGCTGAATAATCCGCAGCTTATGAATGAACTGAATAAGAAAAGCAGTTTTCCTAATATCAGTTTTTTGAATCTGAATGATTTTCAAAATAATGGTGGAATTCCCAATTCACAGAAAATAAAAAAGAAAAAGGAAAAGCCGGAAAAGGCGTCAGAATTTGATATCAATCATATTCCGGCACCGCATAAAATCAAAGCAAAGCTGGATGAATTTGTGATCGGACAGGAGCATGCAAAGAAAATTATTTCGGTTGCAGTATATAATCATTATAAAAGAGTGGCAGAAGGAGCAATGGATGAGATTGAGATTGAAAAATCAAACATTCTGATGCTGGGGCCGACAGGAAGTGGCAAAACATATCTGGTCAAAACACTTGCCCGCCTCCTGGATGTGCCGCTTGCCATTGCAGATGCGACTTCTCTGACAGAAGCCGGATATATCGGTGATGATATTGAAAGTGTAGTTTCCAAACTGCTTGCAGCAGCGGACAATGATATTGAAAAAACCGAGCATGGTATTATTTTCATAGATGAAATCGATAAAATAGCCAAAAAGAAGAATACGACCTCCAGAGATGTCAGTGGAGAATCGGTACAGCAGGGAATGCTCAAACTCCTGGAAGGTGCCGATGTAGAAGTACCGGTTGGAGCAAACAGTAAGAATGCAATGGTTCCGCTTACTACTGTGAATACCAGAAATATCCTGTTTATATGCGGTGGAGCATTTCCGGATCTGGAAGATATTATCAAACAGCGGCTGAATAAACAGGCTGGAATCGGATTCAATTCGGATCTGAAGGACAAATTTGATATAGATCCTGACATTCTCAGCAAGGTGAAAACAGAAGATCTGAAAAAGTTCGGAATGATACCTGAGTTTTTGGGAAGATTACCCATTATATGTTCGCTGAACGGGTTGAGTAAAGATATGCTGGTGAAGATACTCAAAGAACCAAGAAATGCAATCTTAAAGCAATATCAGAAATTGCTGGCACTGGATGAAGTAGACCTTCAATTTGATGATGGCGCGTTAGAAGCCATAGCAGAAAAAGCACTGGAAAAAGATACCGGAGCACGCGCACTTCGATCGATCATTGAAGATTTCATGCTGGATATTATGTATGAAATTCCCAAAGATGACAATATCGGAAAGGTTACGATCACCCGGGATTATGTAGAAGGAAAGGGAGGTCCGCTGATAGAAATCCGTTCCGATGAAGCACCGGTCATTCCCAGAATTCAGCCCCAAATCGGCGGGAAGACAG
>JAGOGF010000214.1 GCA_017996845.1 Butyrivibrio sp. | reverse complement strand
GATATAGACAAAGAAGCTCGTAATGCAATGGTGTTTCCCCTGATTCTGATCATGATCACCGAGAACACTTTCAAACTCAACCTTGTCATGGGGGAACCCTTAAAACTTACACTCAGTATTCATATCATAAATCGAAATGATGAAAAAAGACTGATCATTACACATATCGATTCCGGAAGCGGCTATCCGCAGGAAATTCTGGACAAATATAATCATCCGGATGATCAGATATTGGCAGGCTCCTGTGCAGGAACCAAAATCGGGATATCCAATTTAATAAAAAGACTCCGGTTATATTACGACAATACCGCAGTTCTGCATCTCTCCAATGAACCCGGCATGGGCGCACGGACTGAAATCGATATTCCCTTTGTTGCATATACCCCGGAAACACAAAAATGAAATATATTATTCTCATTATCTGGAAAGGCCAGGATTAAATAATGTCCAGTATACTGATTGTTGATGATGAATATTACCTTGTACAGGGCGTAAAGAGCAGCCTGGACTGGGAAGCGCTCGGGATTACACAGATTTATGAAGCCTACAGTGCTGAACAGGCTCGCAAAATCTACGAACAATACTCTGTTGATATTCTTTTGGCTGATGTGGAAATGCCAAAAGAAAGCGGATTAGCCCTGATCAAGTGGATAAAGGAAAACGGTTATCATTCCATTAATCTCCTGTTGACCGGTCATGCTGATTTCAATTATGCGCAAAGTGCCATTGGTCTTCAGGTCTATCGTTATATTCTGAAACCTGCCGATATAAACGAATTGACCGCCGCTTTAGAGGAAGTACAACAAAAACTTGCAAAAGAAAAAAAATCAAAAAAAGGTTCACTTCAGATCAAGCAGCTTGCTTTCTGGCGTGATTTATATCGTGGAATCATAAACCCAAATCCGGATGCGATTACGCAATATATGGAAAAATATGAAATTCCGGAAACCTTTTTATCTGCAAATTACTATTTCAGCTATCTGAAAATATCCGCTCCTGATCTTTCCACCATGCCTGATCCACGTGAAAAGATTGCTTTTGAGACACTTGTCCTTATGTTGCAAAACTCTTTTCCCATGCCTTCTTTTTGTACCGATATGGGGGATCAGGGTTATATGATCAGCACACAGCTTGATACGCTTCATAATGAAAACGAGCTGAAAAAAGCCTTTCATGAGCTCATCCAGACGCTTGCCGCATCCTATGCGGATTTGCGCTTTGCTTTGTATATGTTTGCAGAAGCACCTCTTTATTCGGCATCCTATGCTTATGAACTGCTGCACCGCTATGCTTCGCAGCTTCTGACAAGAAACAGTCAGGTCGTTTTCATTATGGATACAGCTGTCCCTGCCGGCGGAGGGCGTTCGGCGCTTTCTGACAATACTGCTTTTTCAGATGAAACGCTCTCAAAATGGTCCGGTTGGCTGATCAAGGGTCGCCCCGAAGATGTTTTACTGGAACTGAAGTATCAGTTTTATGGTCAGAAATCCGTTTTTTCTGTCAAAGATATAAACAATGCATATTATGGTCTGCTCCATATGATCTTCAATTTATTTTCGGAACAGAAAATTCCTACCACCGAAGCGGTTATCCTGACAGAACAATCCGGCGATCTGTCCCAGGTACTATCCACTCCGGAAGCTTTTCTGCACTGGGCAGAACAGCTTTTTACAGCCATATCCGAACTGATACAGACAAAAAAAGTACCTGACTCCATGATGGGTTCCATCTTTCAATATATCCGTACCCATCTTTCTGAATGCGATCTGGACCGGACCAACATCGCCGATGCCGTTCATGTGTCACCTGATTACCTTTCCTATCTGTTCCACAAAGAATCCGGTAAAGTGCTATCTTCCTACATTAATGAGGAACGAATCGCACTTGCAAGAAAACTCCTGTCCGCTACCGATAAATCATTGTCGGAAATCAGCGAAGCCTGCGGATTTGCCAACGATACCTATTTCCATAAACAGTTCAAAAAGATCACCGGTCAAACACCCAGCAGTTATCGATCGGGCTTTCGAAACAGCGGAAAAAAATAAGTCTGCACTGCCGGAATAAGAAGGCAGTACAGACTCACAAAAAGTCATGTTCCGTAATTGATTTTCAGTTTGGCGAACAGATCACCTAAGATCAATCTGGCATTAACCTGATTATAGACACGGATCTTCCGATTATGATTTGTGTATGAATAAGTCATATCATCATAACTGATATCCGGAGCTTCTACCATATCATAGATATCATCTTTTTCACTTTCTTCCAGCAGCACCCCAATTGTCGGGCTGTCTCCAAGTCCCCATATTTCACCATGCGGCCACTGCTGATAACCGGCACATTTATCATTAAATGCAACCATCTGATCTACCAGATATTTCCCTATTTTCCCGCAGGGGCTGACATTCAGCTGCAGTTCTGCAAGTGTCACTGCCATCTGTTTATAAACTGTAATCGGGATCTGCCATACCGGCATCTGTGATCTCATCAGAACATTTGCCGCTGCAATGTCCTGTTTGCAATTAAACTCAAATCCGCCATTCGGATATTTTCCGCCCCCAATCCAGATTGCGGTCATACGCGTACAAATACGGGGTTCTATGAGTATTGCTGCAGCAAGATCCGTTACTGCGCCCTGACATGCTATGAATAAAGGATGTGAATCTTCCCGCATGGCTTCGGCAATGATAAATCGGGCACCCTCCGATTCCTGCGGTTTCTTCTCATCTGCAAGCGGATATTCTGCACCTTTATAAACATCATACATATCATCTACGTCCATCAGCCGTAATACCTTGTGTACTTCTTCCACACTGGCCTGCGCCGTATGCCCGTCTCCATATTCCTGCGGGTTCATATTAAAATGAGCACCCACAATTCCCTTTATTATAAACTTCGGTGTCATAATATGATGAGCCAATGCAAACTGGTCATCCGCTTCATTTTTACAATCTGTAGAAACGATCATACGAACTTTCTTATTATCCGGTACATCAAAAATATAATTCCATTTTTTCATATGCTGATCCATCCACTATATCATGCATAACTGCATGGTATCTTTCCTGCTGCTTTTTCAGTCATCCATTTTTCCTGTCTGCTTCATTACCTTTACATCCCAGTCGTGCAGATTTATGACATCTCCTTTGGCAAAGATCTGCTCCGTCAAAAGATCTTTTACCTGTGCATAGGGGCAGTCAATTGCCTGTTCCTGTTCACTGTAATTCATGATGTAATGTAACATGCTGCCATCGGTTCTCATTCCGTTTCGTATGATAACCGGCCATTCATAATTTTCCGACAGGGGTCTTTGCCTGTCCGGATGAATTACAAAAACATCCTTTCTGGCTTTTGCAAATATTTTCTTCCATATCTTCTTATCCGCTACCGTTCCGATATAATATGCCTTCCCTTTTCCAAATGTATTTTCAGTGACCGCGGCATATGCGCCCCAGTACTTATGCTCATATTGCATCAGCACCTCAGCATCCGTTACCTGCAGCAGTTCCAACATATATTTTGCAGGACTACCTTCTACTGTTGTTTTTCC
>JAGOGF010000082.1 GCA_017996845.1 Butyrivibrio sp. | reverse complement strand
AAGAAAAGCCAGATGTCAGAAGTGATGTACTCCGATTGATCAGCCCGCAGATTCTGGCCGGATTGGCCGCAGGCAAAAACAGAATGACGAACAGTAATACTGCCAGAAGACGATAAACATAATATAATCTGTCCGTTTTTTTCTCGTTTACCACAATATTTCCTCCCTTTAATTGCTTATCCATTTCACTAAAAAGTGTTAGATCTCAAAAAAATGGGTACTACATTCAGATTTGAAACAACATCATTATATTGTTTCAAATCTGAATGTAGTACCCAACCAATTTGACAAAAAATCCGGTAAAAATTAAACCTGTGGTTTAAAATTTCACGTCATTTTCTTCTGTTTCTGTTATGGAAATATATGGTAAAACGAGTGTAATCGTTGTTCCGATTCCTTTGTGAGAGACAATCCGCATTTCATATGGCTCGCCGTAACTTAAGCGAATTCTCTGATTCACATTATAAAGGCCAATGCTTCTCTTATCCTTGGAAGCATGTTCCATATGCTGCTTCAGTTCTGCAAGTTCCTGTTCATCCATTCCGCACCCATTATCAGAAATACTGATCAGCAAAGCGTAATCCGACGCCGAATCTGCCAAAAGCTTCTCTCTGGTAATACTTATCCTTACCATTCCCCCTGTTTCTTTTTCTTCCAGACCATGCAGAATTGCATTTTCAATCAGCGGCTGCATCAGAAGCGGAATCATTGCCGTCTTCTCTGTATCTATTTCTTCCTGCACCTGAATCTCATAACTGATCCGATCCTCAAACCGGAGCTGCTGAATGGCAAGGTAATTCCGAATATAGTCAAGTCCACCTTCCAGCGTAGCAAGCCTCGTTCCTGTGTTATCCAAAACATATCGCATGATCTTTCCAAGTATTTTGATAGCACCTGCAACTTCCCGCTCTCCTGCCGTAAAAGCCTTCATACGGATCGTTTCCAGTGTATTATACAGAAAATGCGGATTGATCTGACTTGCCAGAACTTTGAATTCCATTTCCTGCTGCCGGTTCAGCAATTCTTTTTCAGCAAGCTGTGCTTCATACATCTGTGCATTCTGTTTTTGGATCTGACTGACCGTCACAACCAGGTCCGAGAATGCCTCCGAGACCTCATCATTTCCATTCAGTGATGGCGGAATATCATAGTCTTTGCTGCTGACCTTATGCATCGCAGCACGCAGCGCAACAATTCTTCCCGAAAAATATTCTGTGAAAAAGTGTATGACAATAATCGGAAGCAAAAGCGCTATCAACAGGATCAGAACACATCCCAAAATCAAACCATGAATCCTGCTGTATATATTTCGGTTCAGCGTACAGATATAGATTCTCGAGTCTGACCGGTAGGGTAAAAGCGTAGAGACATATACCATATCCTTACCCAGGATATTATGGCTTGATCCTACATATTTATAATATTTATCACGATAATCCATTGGCTGTAATCCGCTCAACTGCGTTCCATACAATTCCGTATCTGAACTGAAGGATATTTCCTCTTTTCCTATGGCAACCGCCACCTGATACTGATTCTCCTTCAAACGGGTTTTCAGATAATTTCCGCTGAGACGAATGACAAGAACCGCATGATAATTTGAATCCTCCAGTGGAATCTTCTGAATTAAACAAATATTCCAGTATCTTGTCCCGTAGGTATCTGTTTTACTGATTCCCTGCCAAAATGCCGACTGCTGAGTCTGTGCCTTTTGAAACCAGTCCTGTCCGGTTATATCGCTGTCAGCATAACAAAACTGCTGATAATTATGAATGCTTGGATTATCAATGTATATTTCAACACTGTCAATTGCTGTATAATCATAATTGTAATCATCCACTACACTGATATTATCAATTGCGGCATGTTCTGCGTCTTCCGTTTTATAATTTCTGGACAAAATTCCCCACAACTGGGGATCATACGAAAGTTTTCCTGCAATATTATAGGTCTGCGTCGTGATTTCAAAAAAAGTTGTAGATACCCGCTGATTATAGGATTCCAAAAGATCCTGGTTATATTTTTTGAACATGGTATAAGTATTGACCAGCAAAAAAATACCAATTATGGTGATCGGTATTAAACCGACAAGAATATATGCCTTATAGAGCTGCTGTCGAATACTGCCCTGTTCCAGATAACCTCTTCCTGCTTTTCGAACTTTTCCCGTCAGCTTTAATTTGTCTGTATTTTGTCTCCACAAAACGCTCAACTTTGCTCTCCTGCCGCAAGGTGCTGTATCAATGCATAAACCTGCGGATACCCCATTCCACTTTTTTGACAAATCTTTGTTACGCTGTCATATTCCGGATAGAAGCGTCTGCTTCCTTCCAGATCACAGGCTTTTACCCGCGCTTCCCCATATTCCGTCTGAACGGTTATCTCACTGCGCGTCAAAACACTTCTTTCCATCATTACACGCCGGATTCCGATCGTGGTCGTCTGCGTAAATATGATCTGTTCAAGCTTTGCAATATCTTTTATGTCACAAATTACATTCAGCTGCCAGGCCGGACGATTTTTCTTCATATAAACCGGAGTATAATGAACATCTCTTGCACCGGATTCAAAGAGTTTTTCCATCACATACCCCAGTTCCTCACCGGTGCAGTCATCAATATTGCTTTCCAGTTTACAGATTCTGTCCTGCTGTTCATCCGGAAGCGAAATCAGCATTGCCCGGAGTATTCCGGGGATTTCATAATTGCGTTTTCCTGCTCCCATTCCTGTTTTTTCAATTATAAAAGACGCCGGAAGTTTTTCTGACGTGCGAAGTGCCGCTACCGCCGCAGCTCCAGTCGGTGTCACAAATTCTCCCTGTATATTCATGATTTTCATACGCATTCCATATACTGCGGCAATTTCTGCAACTGCCGGAACCGGAACCGGCAATATGCCATGCTGACATCGGATCGTTCCCATTCCTTCCGACAACTGCGGTACAATTACTTCTCCCGCTCCCAGATTATCTGCGCAAACCGCAATGGAAATAATATCAACAATAGAATCAACTGCCCCGACTTCATGAAAATGGACTTCATCTTTAGTTGTTCCATGTGCTTTTGCTTCCGCATCCGCCAGTATATCAAATATCCGCAATGCAATACTGCGCGCATTTTCTGTCATATCTGTCCGTGCGATAATTTCCTTAATTTCACGCAGACCGGTATGGGAATGTTCATGCGATTCATGCGTGTGAACATGGTGTTCTGTTTCCTCTCCCTGGAGATATTCCATATCATGATCATGATTCTCATGTACTGCATCCAGAATCACGTTAAAATCACAGCAATCAAGCCCCGCCTTTTGCACACGGGTGATCTCCGTACGAAAACCCTGCACCGGAATACTTGCAAGTACCTTTTGCAGTACCTGCATATCAGCACCCAGATCAATCAGCGCAGCTACCAGCATATCACCGCTGACTCCTGCCGCACACTCCAGATATAAGTTTCTTTCTCCCATTTTGCTCTCCTTCAACTGCCTGTATCCGTTACGCTGTTGCAATGCTTTTATTATACATAATAATTTTCTGCTTTTATCATCATACTGCAACCTGCCGGTGGTAAACAACTCTTTATCATAGATCCTTTCTGCCCGCCCAAACATACTGCTTCCTGATTCTAAAAAACTGCTGTACAGTTTCCCGTTTTCGGTTTACTGTACAGCAGTTTCTATTTTTGTCAAAATTCTATTTTTCCGAATAACCTGCAAGAAACTGTTTTGTACGCTCCTGCTGCGGATTTTCCATCACGTCCCGGGATGTCCCCTGTTCTGCAATAACTCCATTGTCCATAAAGATAACATAGTCCGCTACTTCTTTTGCAAACGCCATCTCATGTGTCACAATGATCATGGTTGTTTTTTGCTCTGCCAGATTCCTGATCACACGAAGCACTTCTCCTGTAAGCTCTGGATCGAGTGCTGATGTCGGTTCATCAAAACATAAGATATCCGGCTTCAATGCAAGCGCTCTTGCAATTGCCACGCGCTGCTGCTGTCCTCCGGAAAGCTGATGTGGATAATTGTCCATTCTGTCCTGTAACCCCATCTGAAGCAGAAGTTCCTGTGCATGTTCTCTGATATTTTCTGTCTTACCCATGTTCTGTTCCAGCATGCCCGGCGCCAGCATTACATTTTCAAGTGCCGTATATTGAGGAAAAAGATTAAAGGACTGAAAAACCAATCCGAAATGCAAACGCTTTTTCCTGATTTCCTTTTCCGAACGTGATCCCGGATTATCTGAATCAAACAATGTCTCATTCCCTACCCTGATCACTCCCTGATCCGGCATTTCCAGAAAATTAAGACAACGAAGAAGTGTCGTTTTACCGCTTCCAGAAGACCCAATGATAGAGACTGCCTGTCCCTGCTGCATGGAAAAGCTGATATCTTTCAGTACCTCAGTATGATCAAATTTTTTTCTGATATTTTTTACTTCCAGAATATTCATTTCGATCCTCATTCCTATATTATGATCCGGTTCATTCTGCATCCGTTTTATCTGAAAAAGCTGAGTTTCTTTTCGAGGTATCCAAATAAGAGCGTCAGCAATCCGCTGAATACCAGATAGAACAGTCCGGTATAAAACAATGGCCAGATGATACCCGCACTTTTGATAAAGGACTGTCCTTCCCAGATAATTTCATATACTGCTATGACTCTGGCAAGAGAGGTATCTTTTACCAATGTAATAATTTCATTGGAAATCGGCGGAACGATCCGTTTGATCACCTGCAGTAAAATAACATTTCTGAAAATTTGTCCTTTGGTCATCCCAAGAACCTGTCCCGCTTCATATTGTCCCACCGGTATCGACTGAATTCCGCCTCTGTAGATTTCCGAGAAATAGCAGGCGTAATTAACCACAAATGCTACCAGTGCAGCAAGAAATCTTCCTTCGTCACCTGATCCCCAGATATTCTGATGTAATAGTATCCCGGGTCCATAATAAATAATCAGCAGCTGCAGCATCAAAGGTGTCCCGCGAATAATCCAGATTAAAAGCCTTACCGGATAGCGCAGAATCACAAGATGTTTCATGGAACCGAAACTGATCACAAGCCCCAGAGGAAGCGCAAAAACAAGCGTCAGAATAAATAATTTAATTGTTCCCAGGAATCCTCCCAGAAGCGTAAGCGTAACATTCCAGAACATTTCTCTGCACCCTTTCCTACTTTTGCTCTACGAGCGCATCCTGTACACCATATTTCTGTGCAAGCGTTTTTATCGTACCATCCGCATATAATTTCTTCAGTTCTGCGTTAATGTATTCTGCAAGATCTGAGCCTTTGCGGCAACCCACTCCATATTCTTCCGTCGTAAGCTCCACTGTATGTGACAGGTCTTTATAGCTGGTACCATCTCCGATCATTGCTCCCGCCATCAGCAGATCAATGATACATGCATCTGAAGTACCTGCCTCTACTTCCATCAGTGCATCGGACTGCGCCCCGAGTGAAGTATAATTCAGCCCTGCATCCTTTGCAGCTGTTTCACCTGCAGAGCCTGCCTCAACGGCAAACGAAAGATCTTTCAATGAATCCTTTGTCTGATACTTCTCTGCTTTGGCAGACGGCACTACTACGACCTGCGCATTGTTGCAATATGCATTGGTACACGCCATTGCATTCTTTACTTCATCTGTCAGTGTCATTCCGTTCCACACGCAGTCAATGCTTTTATTATCCAGTTCCAGAATTTTATTATCCCAGTCAATTTCAACAAACTCAACCTTTACGCCCAGATCTTTTGCAACTGCCGTAGCAAGATCCGCATCAAAACCAATCCATTTTCCACTGTCATCTTTGTAATCCATCGGTGCAAAATCTGTGATTCCGACAATCAGACTTTTTTTATTCTGAATGTAACTGACATCATTTTCTGCAGAAGCGCTTCCATTCTTACTTCCAGCTGCACCGCATGCAGTAAGGGATGCTGCCATAAATATTGATAAAAGAAGTGCAAAATAACGTTTTTTCATATTATTCCTCCCATTTCCATGGTATCCATGTATTGCCGATCCTTTAGTTGTTTATCACTGTACCATACTGAACTGTTTTTGTAAATAGAAAAAGCCCGTACGCGCAAAACGACTTTTCAAACAAAGCCTTTCACTGTACAAGCTCAATTAATACAAATTCTTTCTATATTAAATAAATATCGAAATAGTAATCAGCCGAACCGCCCTGTAATATAATCTTCTGTTTTCTTATGCTCCGGATCCGCAAACAGCTGTGTCGTATCATTGTATTCGATCAGTTCTCCCAATAAGAAAAATGCAGTACGATCTGATATTCTGCTCGCCTGCTGCATATTATGCGTTACGATCACAATGGTATATTTCTTCTTCAGTTCTACTGCCAGATCTTCAATCTTACTGGTAGATATCGGGTCAAGTGCAGAAGTCGGTTCATCCATCAGGATTACTTCCGGTTCCACTGCCAGTGTCCTTGCAATACAAAGTCTCTGCTGCTGTCCGCCTGAAAGGCCAAGCGCACTTTTATGCAGTCTGTCTTTTAGTTCCTCCCAGATAGCCGCCTGTTTCAAGCTTTTTTCCACAATCTCATCCAGTTCCGCTTTTCTGCGAACCCCATTAATTCTTGGTCCGTAAGCTACATTTTCATATACACTCTTGGGAAACGGATTCGGCTGCTGAAAGACCATACCGACTCTTCTGCGCAGAAGCGTTGCATCCATTGACTTATATATATCCTTGTCATCAAGGCATACCTCTCCCTGAATACTGACTCCCGGCTCCAGATCATTCATTCTGTTAAGTGTTTTCAGAAATGTGGATTTCCCACATCCGGATGGCCCGATCAATGCCGTAATTTCATTTGCATTAATTTCCATTGATATATTTTTTAATGCCTGAAACTGTCCATAAAACAAATTAAGATTCTGAACGGAAATCTTAATACTATGATCCGTATATTTCATAATTTGATCACCCTTTCTTCCTACCCTTTGCATATCAGGCTTTCCCGCTTGCCTGTCTGTGAATTCTACGTGTTATCATTCTTGCCAAAAGACTGAATGTCAGTACAATGATGACCAGTACCGCAGCTGAAAAATTGGCAATTGCTTCTGCATTTGGATTGAGGGATCCTTCCGTTCTCATGACCCAGATATGAAGAGCAAGTGTTTCACCCGGCCTGAAAGGATTCAGTGGACAGTTAGCAGAAGTAATATTCCAGTCAGACCAGTTCAGGTGCGTACTTTGGCCTGCTGTATATAACAATGCCGCTGCTTCACCAAAGCCTCTTCCGGCAGCCAGAATCACTCCTGTTATAATTCTTGGAAGGCATGCCGGCAATAGTACCTTTACAATTGACTGCCAGTGCGTTGCACCGATTGCCATACTTCCTGACAGATAGCTCCGTGGCAGGCTGCGCATGGCATCTTCTGTAGTAGTTGTGATTGCAGGAAGACTTAGAATAGACACTGCAAGTGCGCCTGCCATCAGATTCCATCTGGCTCCCGTCATCAGAATAAAAACCAGATAGCCAAATAAGCCAACCACAATGGATGGAAGGGATGAAAGTGCCTCGATGCTGACTCTGATAAAAGCAGTCCATTTATTATCCCCTGCATATTCTGCCATATATATTCCGGCAAGAACACCAATCGGTACACTGATCAGAAGAGACAGCACAACCAGATAAATTGTATTGAAAAGCTGATTTCCGATTCCTTTACTGTTAAAAGAAAGCAGTTCAGGATAAAAGCCTGCCATACCTTTTATAATGATATATCCGGCAAGTGCAAAAATGAGAAGTAAAAAAGATCCGCCAATCAGATAGAAAACACCTGTCATAATATGATTGGCAACTTTTGCTCTTCTTATCCTTCCATATATTATTTTATCTTCCATTTTTCTGTTTTCCTTTCGCGGAAATGATATGAATCAGCAAAATGAACAGCATGGATATCAGAAAAAGCAAAAGTGCCATTGTCCAAAGCGCCAGATTCTGTTCGCCGCCGCTTGCAGAATTTCCCATATCAGAGGCAATTGCGGCTGTCAGATTATTTGTCGGGGACAGAATATCTTTGGGAAATGCTCTTGTTTTTCCGATTACCATGGCAACTGCAAGTGCTTCTCCAAAAGCCCTTGCAAGTCCCAGAATAATTCCCGAAAAAATTCCTGTTTTGGCAGCTGGGAGAACAATCCGATATATGACCTGCCATCTCGTAGATCCGATTCCGTATGCTGCCCCCCGAAATGCCATCGGTACGCTTCTGATCGCATCAGCAGCCACCGTTGTAATGGTAGGAAACATCATGACCGCAAGCACAATGGATGCTGCAAGTACCGAATATCCTCCCATTCTGGCATGAAAGGTATCTCTGATAAAAGGAACCAGAACAGTCAGACCAATCCAGCCATATACAACAGAAGGAATACCCACAAAGATTTCTACTGCCGGCTGAAAAACCATAGTCCCTGCCTTGGGTGCAATTTCTGTCATAAAAACTGCCGCACCGATTGCAAATGGTGTCACAATCAGCAGTGCAAGCGTACAGGTCAAAAGAGAACCGTAGATATATATTGCAGCGCCGACACTGCCGCCCCCCTGCGCAGAATTGTCAGTAGGTGCCCACACAGATGAGAAAAGGAACTCCCACAATGTATGATGAAATCTGGTAAAAGTACCGGTTCCCTGCACGAGGAGGAAAATACCGATAGCAGCTGTTAATAAAATGATAAACGCACCACATATCGTTACAACACTTTTTCCCAGATATTCTTTTTTAATTTTCCACAGAAGTGAGCTTTTTTCTGTACTGTTATCCACATTTATATGATTTATCACAGCACCATCTCTTTCCATCCGAATCTGTCCGGATCAAACATATTTATTACGCATGGATACCGGCCAGAAATTTTCATCTGCCCGGTACCCTATCCCCTTTACAGGATGTTGTTTCTATTACTTTCCTGCATGTGCTGCAACTGCTTCTGCACTCATCTTGGTAGCTACACCATATCCCATTTTCTCAATCTGTGATGAGAACTGGTCTCCTGTCATGTAGTTGATAAATGCCTGTGCCGTATCAGATCCTGCACCGTTTGTATACATATGCTCATATCCCCAAACTTTATAGGTTCCGTTATAGGTATTCTCCAAAGTAGGCGCCACACCGTCAATTGATACCGTTGCAACCTTATCATTATTTACCAGATAAGAAAGTGCTACATATCCAATTGCACCCGGATTATTTGATACGGTTTCCAGAAGTGTTCCGGAATCATCTGTTTCAAGTGCTTCATTAGATGCTTCTTCCGCACTGTTTAATGCCCATGTCTTAAAGAGTGCTCTTGTTCCGGATGAGCTTGGTCTTGTTACCAGCATAATTGCTTCGTCCGGTCCTCCGACATCTTTCCAGTTCGTTGTCTTACCTGTGAATATGCTGACAAGCTGATCTGTTGTAAGATTTTTAACACCAAGTGCTGCATTTACAACCGGTGCCATCGTGATCGTACATACCTGATGGTCAGTCAGTGCTTTTGCTGCCGCTGCATCCAGCTTTTTCTCTGCTTCTACATCTGAATTTCCTATATCAACAGCGCCCTGTGATACCTGCTTAAGTCCTTCACCGGAACCACCGCCGTTTACAACAACCGAGCAATCCGGATTTGCATCCATAAATGATTCTGCTGCTGCCTGTGCAAGCGGTAAGAGTGCAGAGGATCCCGCTGCTGTAACTGTACCTGATATCTTCGCTGCCGCTGCTGTTGCAGCTGTCTGCGCGTCACTTTGTGCTGTATCTGTGGTCTGTGTCTGTTCTGCCTGTGTCTGTTCTGCCTGTGTCTGTTCTGTCTGTGCCTGATTGTTGCTGCTTCCGCATGCTGTTACCGATGCGATCATTGCCAGACTCATCATTACTGCCAATAATTTCTTTTTCATGTTTTTCCCTTACCTCACATGAGGTTTCCTTTCGTTTTCATCTCTTTGACTTCTCTTGTATCATAATCCTCTCTTGTAAAATCCACTTTCTTATCTACGTCAAGTTTCTGTAAAAAAATTGCAAAATAAAAAGACATGATGTTTTGCATTTCATGCAACTTTTCATCATGTCTTTCCATCTCATTTCTTCTTTATAATCTATCAGTTATACAAAAGGACCCATTCTCTGAATTTCATTTTTTTCCTGTATCCGCCGGCATGCTTCCAAAAGGCATGATTGGATTTCCACTATTTCCTTCTGTAGAAGCATCTCCTGCCGGTTCTGTTTCTTCCTGCTTCACTGTTCCTTCCGGACCGATCTGCTGCGTTCCTGTAGTTTTTGTATCCGGTGACACATTACTTTGTGTAGAATTATTTTTGCCATCTGGTTGTTTTTGACTACCGTCACTTTGCTGCATTTGTTTCGGTGTCTGGCCTCCCATACTATCTTTTGTTTCATCAGGCTGCGGCTTTACATCATCTTGATTCTCTGCTCCATTTCCTGCATTTTCTGAATTTTGCAAAGTATTGCCATTTACCGGCCAATCAGGTCCACTCTTTTCTTTTTGTTCGCTTTTCTGCATTTCGGTACTTGCCAAACCGCTCTTTTGTGCTGTCGCCTCCTGCACATCCTTAACTGATTTCTGCAGCCACTCGTTTTCATAAAATCCGGAATTTTCCAATATCGCATCTTTTAACTGATCTGTCAGATAAATTTTCCCAGGGCTTACATTTTTCTCTTCTGCTTCCTTCTTTAAATCTTTTGTCACAATAATCGCTGTTGCTTTTACACTTTCTTCTGTTTTCCCATTATTCCAATTTTCCACTTCAGAAAGCAAAGTGTTTTTGATTGCCGTTTTATCATTTTTCATGCTTTCTATTGAAAAAATAACCGGTGTATCCACTGTCGATATATATTTTTTATTTTGAAGTACATTCAGCGTTGCAGCCACCGCATCTTCAATTTTTTCTCCCTGCACTTCATTCTGCACCTCCGACACAATATCTGTTCCATCATTATTCAACGCTTTTACAGAAAGAACATGATTCATAATATTCAGGGAATACTGTATGGAAGGATTTATGTCTAACGTAACCGTACTCCAGGGCATTGCATATGCAGTGATTGTACATGTTGTCAGAAAAAGGGCTACCGCACAGAATGCAAACTGAGGTGCATATCGTTTGAAGAAAGGCTTTTCCATTTTACTTTTTCTCTGTATTTTATAATCCTGTAAAACTTCTTCTGAAAGTTCCAACTTCTGTCCGACTGCATAATTATGATTCTTAACTATACTGACTCTTCCCTGCATATCCAGAACAGCTGCTTTCTGGCCACGCAGTTCCATCACAACTGCTTTCATGTGCGTTCCCTCCTTTCTGCACTGTCTTTTTTATCTTCAGGCTTCAAAAACGTAAGATATTCGGACAGTCCGGGATAATCTCCATCCAGAATCATCGCAGTTGCAATCAGATATTTTCTATGCCTGTCAATCATTTTCCTGGAAACCTTCGCTCGAACCAGAATTTCATTTACAGGAAGAC